>JAWLGW010001029.1:0-3018 GCA_041690735.1 Planctomycetota bacterium | reverse complement strand
GCGGGCGTCGGCGCCATGGGAAATGGGCGTCGGCGCCGGGCTCTGGCCCGGGTTCGGCGTGGGGGCGGTAGGCGAAGCACGTGGGCAACGACGAGGAAACCCGCAGCGAGTCGCGCGGCCCGGCGCCTCCCGGCGGTCCCACGGGTGGATCGCGGGCGGCCGACGCCGTCGAGGCGGCTCGCCAGGCCCTCGCCGCGGCCAAGGCGCGCAAGGCGCTCCTCGAGGCGCAGCAGAAGGCCGCCGGCGCGCCGCCGGCGGAGGAGGCCTCCGCCTCCTCGGGCGGCGCCCCCTCGCACGCTCCCCCTCCCGCTCGCAACTCCACCCCCGCACCTCAGGCGCAGCAGGCCGCCCCGCCGCCGCGGCGACTCGACGCGCCTCGGTCGGAGAGCGGGCGCCGGCCTGCGCAGCCGGGTGCGCTGCGGCGTCCGCCGCCGAATCCAGCGCGCGCCGGCCGACCGCCCGAAGGCCCGGGCAGCAAGGCCCCGGGGCCCCGGCGGGGTCCCCCTCCGGGCGGCGGCAAGCGGCCCCCCGCGGGACCGCCCAGCGAACGCACACGCCGGCAGCCGCCGCCTGGCGCCCGGTCCAGCGGCAACCACCCCGCCGCGCCAGCAGGCAACAACGCCGCTCCCGCCCGCTCGGGGCCGCGGCCCAAGCGCCCGCCGGGCCCGGGAGGTCCGCCCAGGCGCCCGCCGGGCAAGCCTGGCGTGGTGCAGCGCCGCACCGCCTGGCCGCCGCCCAAGCGCGCGCCGCTCAAGAAGCGCCCCACCGGCAAGCACGCGCGCCCCGGCGCGGAGGCGGCGGCCAAGGCCAAGGCCCCGGCGGCGCCCCGCGAGCTGCGCAGCGCGAGCGAGCGGCTGCCCGCCGTCTCCAGCGGGCGCAAGAAGATCCGCACCTTCGCCGACCTCGGCTGGCGGTGCTCGGTCGGCGACGACCCGGCGGCGGGGACCCGCGCGGTGGCGGTCGACCTGGGCGCGGAGGGGGTGTGCGTGACCGGCTTCGACGGCACGTTCACCAAGCCCAAGGACCTCGCGCAGCCCACCATGGTGCTGGTCCAGGACTCGCACGCCTTCCGCACCCTGGAGCCGTTCTCGCTCCAGTTCGGGGTGCCGGCCTGGGAGCGGTGGCCCTCGGAGCGGGTGCTGCGCGGCACCCACGGCGCGCTGCTCCTCCCCTCGCAGATCGGGCTGGTGGAGTTCCCCGCCGACCACGTCCTGTCGGCGCTGGTCGCCAAGGTGAAGGACGAGCGCAAGAAGGACCACCGCGAGCTGGTCCTGACCCTGCCCACCTTCTTGCCCAGCGGGCGCAGCCAGTCGATCCGCGACCAGGTCGCCTCCTACCGCAAGGGCTCCTTCGCGGGCGTCCCGGGGGCGATCGCCGCGGCCTACTACTACCTCGCCCCCGGCCTGGCCAAAGCCGAGGGCGAGCTCGGCCAGTGGTCGGCGGCGGCCCTCGGGGCCGGGCGCGTCCTGGTCCTCGACTGGGGCGCCTCGGGCCTGCAGTACGGGCTGGTCACGGCCAAGCCGGGCGCCGGCGAGGACGGCAAGACCGAGCTGCGCTTGGCCCTGGCGGGCACCTGGCCCAGCCTGGGCGGCCACCGGCTGACCCTGGAGATCGTGCTCGCCATGCGCGACCTCCTGATCGAGCGGCTGCTCGAGTCGGGCCCCTCCGAGGACCTGGTGCAGCGGGGCCTCCTCCAGCCGGGCAGCGATCAGGTGCCGCGCCCGTTCGGCTACGACGAGGCCTTCCGCCGCCTGGAGGCGCTCGGCGCCCCCACCAACGAGAGCGAGGAGCGCGAGGCCCGGCAGCTCGAGCAGCTCTTGTTCCCCACCGCCTGGAGGTTCCCGGCGGGCGAGGAGCCGATCGGCTTCGCGCCCTACCGGCGGCTGGCGGTCCTGCACTTCAAGGCCCTGTGGCAGGCGGCCGAGCGGCTCAAGCGCCTGATCCTGTCGGACCCCGACCGCTACCGGAAGCGCAAGACGATCCCCTGGCACGTGGACCGGATCGACTCGCCGTTCGTGAGCGACCTCGACCGGTCCACGATCGACTTCCCGGTGGCGCGGTTCCTCGACCCGCTGGTGGCGAACCTCTCCGCCTGCGTGCGCCACGTCGCCCGGCGGCTGCGAGCTCGCGGCGTGGAGGGGCCCCTGCCGGTGGCGGTGGCCGGCATGCAGTCGGGCACCGCGCTGCTCGACGCGGCCCTGGCCGAGCTGTCGGGCGAGGCCGCCCGCCCCGCCCCTCACTCCAGCGACCCGCTCGAGCTCAAGTCGGTCGTCAACCGCGGCGCCGCGCTCCTGTTCCGCGACAAGAAGGGCCTCGACTTCGGGCCGATCCCCGAGGTGCTGCCCTTCTCGGTGCAGATCGCCGACTGCCTGGGGAACATCGAGGTGTTCGCGCCGGGCCCCCTCGACGAGCTGTCGGTGTTCCAGCGCCGGATCCGGGTCGAGGAGGGCTTCCCGCAGTTCGAGTTCCTCCTCTACGAGTCGGAGGACGGCAGCCAGCGCGGACCCTGGGGGTGCGTGGAGTTCGAGCGGCCGTTCGACTTCACCGAGCGCGACCGGCAGGTGGCGGTCGATCCGCGCTATGGCTTCAAGAGCGGGCTGCCCACCCTGCGCGAGCTCAAGGGCGACGACGGCGCCGGCCTCACGACCTGCTTCGACCGGGGACAGAAGGGCTGGACCGACGGGACGATCTCGTTCCGCGCCTACGCGCCCCGCAGCGACGCCGCCCGCCGCCTGCTCCACTTCCTCGAGCACGGCCTCAAGGCCGAGTTCCACCGCAAGGTGTTCCTGCTGGAGCGCGAGTTCAAGAAGCCGCCCATGCGGCACGACTACGTCTATCAGCGCTACTACCTGTCCCGCTCCCAGGAGCTGCTGGTGGTGCGCGAATGGTGGGCGCCGGCCGAGGGCGGCAAGCTGACGCGTCACAAGACCCTGCACACCTGCCAGGGGACGACCGAAGCGAACGCCATCCTCAGTCTGGCGTGGGGGACCTATTGACGACCCTGGGGGAGAGTCAACC
>JAWLGW010001028.1:0-3021 GCA_041690735.1 Planctomycetota bacterium | reverse complement strand
CTTCTCCGCGGAGCGGTTCGCCCGGGGGGGCAAGGGCGCCCGGGCCGAGGCGGCCCTGCGGGCGGTGGGGCGGCACCTCGGCTACGCGGCGGGCTCCGAGCCGCACAAGGAGCTGCTGGCGCGGATCGGCGCCATGTACGAGCGGGCCAACGATCGGGCGGCGGCGCGCCGCGCCTACCTCGAGATCTACGCCCACGACCCTGGCTACCGCGACGTGGCGGCGCGCCTGGAGGGTCTCGGCGAGGACGTGCGGGCCGCGGCGGCCGGCGCGCCCGACGAGCGGGTCCTCGACCTCGTCGACGTGGGGGCGCCCCTGGGGAGCGTGTTCGAGGCGCTGCAGGGCCTCGACCTGGCCCTCGACCCGCGCCTGCTGGCGGGCTCGCGGAGCAGCGCCAACCTGGAGGCCCAGACGGGGACTTCAGCGTCAGGACAGTAGCCGTCGGCCGTCAGGCTTGGAGTGGTCGGTCCGTCGCGGAGGAGCTCGCGAACTCAGCTCACTCCGACAGAGGATCGCTACGCGAAGGAGATCGTCGGCGCCGGGTAGAAGATGCTCCTGATCCAGGCCACGACGTGGCTGGAGCCCATGACGCTGCCGATGAAGTCGGCGACCGCGAAGATGATCGGCGCCTCGGCCTCGTGCTTGGCGCGCAGGCGCCTCAGCTCCTCGGCGGCGGTGAGGGGGCGGTCGGGCAGCCCGGTGGCGTCCCCGTCCTCACCCTCGGGGCGGTCGGCGTCGAGCTCGAGGGTGTCGACCTGCTGGTTCTCGTTGAGGCAGTCGATGCACAGGCGCTTGTCGAGGGCTACCTGGCGGGCGGCGTCGAAGAAGGAGAACAGCGACACGACCGCGCAAATCCCGATCAGGCAGGTGATGATCACGTACTCCACGTGACCCTCTCCTCGCTGGCCGATGGTCCGAGCTCGCGTCACCTGGCACTCCTTCGCCGCTGGTCTAGCAACGCCCGGGCCCCGCGGAGCCCTGCGTCCAATCGCCGTTCTAGCAGCGCCTTAGGGTTGTGTCCACCCGGACACGGTGGGTGTGCTTGGACACACCTGCTGCGCACTTCTGGGTACGGTTCAGCGCGCGCCGTCCGGAGATGGCGTCTCCTCGGCGGCCGGGGCAGGGGTCGGGCCGGGCTCCTCGGGCCGGTAGGAGCTCTCCACCGGGTGCCCCCCCCGGCGCATGGCGTCGTCGATCTTCATGAGCATGGTGTCGGCGCGGGCGCTCGCCGGGTCGAGCTCGCGATAGGTCAGCAGGTGCTTCTCGGCGATCTCGTACTGGTGGTGGATGAAATAGATCGCGCCCAGGAGGTAGTGCGCCTCCTTGAAGTCCTTGTGGAGGGCCGCCTGCACCACGTCCTCGGGCTGCTTCTCGAGGATCGCCTCCATGTACCGCACCGCCTCGGCGTAGTTCTTGAGGCGCGCGTGGGTCTTGCCGATCAGGTACAGGCCGCTGGTGTAGGTGACGCCGGTCTTCTGCGACACCTTCTCCACCTGGGCCTGCATCTCCTCGTAGGCCCGCAGGGCGTCCACGTAGCGGCGCTTGCGCTCGTAGTAGTCGCCGAGGGACCACCACACCCGCGCGTCGTCGGGGTACTCCTCGGCGGCCTCGAGCAGCTGCTCCTCGGTCTTGTCCGTGTACTCCGCCTCCTCGTTGAGGTTCACGGCGCGGACGTTGGGGTTGCCGGGGATCCGCTCCTCGGTGATGCAGCCCGCGAGGGCTGGGGCGGCGAGGGCCGCCAGGACGAGGCGAGGGAGATACTGCACGAGGCCTCCTAGACGGTGGGCAGCTTGCGCGTGGAGAGGTCGCTCGCTCCGAGCGCCTCGTTGAGGCGCCCCGAGCGAAAGCCCTCGAGGTCGATCGTCACGTAGGCGAAGCCGAGCGCCCGCAGGCCGGCCGTCAGGGGCTCGCGGACGCCGGGCGTGACCAGGCGGGGCAGGTCGGCGGGCGCCACCTCGATCCGCGCCAGGGGTCCGCCCGGCTGGTCGTGGTGCCGCAGCCGCAGCTCGCGCAGGCCGAGCTCGCGCAGGAGGCGCTCGCCGGCCTCGATCTGCCCCAGCTTGCCCGCGGTGACCTGCTGCCCGTACGGGATCCGCGAGGCGAGGCAGGGCTGGGCCGGCTTGTCCCAGGTCTCCAGGCCCTGGTCCTGGCTGAGGGCGCGGATCTCCGCCTTGGAGAGCCCCGCGTCGGCCAGCGGGGCCAGCACGTGGTGCTCCTGCGCCGCCGTCATGCCCGGGCGGTGGTCGCCGAGGTCGTCGGCGGTGGCGCCGTAGGCGACGGCGGTGACGCCGTGGGCGGCCAGCACCTCGTCCTCGATCGCCTCGAACAGCTCGCTCTTGCAGTGGTAGCAGCGGTCGGGCCCGTTCGCTTGATAGCCGGCGCGCGCCAGCTCGCGGGTGCGGACCAGGACCAGCTCCACCTCCAGCCGGGCGGCGGTGCGGCGGCACAGCGCCAGCTCGTCGCCTGCCAGGCTCTCGCTGCGGGCCGTGATCGCCACCACCCGCGCGGGGCCGAGCGCCTGGCAGGCCAGGGCCAGCAGGAGGGTGGAGTCCACCCCGCCCGAGAAGGCCACCGCCAACCGGCCGTCTCCGGCCGCCCGGCGCAGGGCCCCAGCCACCGCCTGGCGCTTGCTCTCCAGCTCGCCGCTCACGGCCGCATTCTAACGGGAGGCGGGGCTTGCGGCCCCTGGGAACCTGACGTTCCCGGGCTGCCTACGTATGATCCCGCCGGAGGACGGCCGGTGAGGCAGGGGCAGCGAGGGAGTCTGACCGCGGCGGCGGTGTGGGGCGTCCTGTCCGTCGCGGCGCCGAGCGGCGCCGCGGCGCAGGAGGCGCCCAGCGAGGCCGCCGAGGCGGCGCGGGCCCGCGCGCAGGCGCGCGACGCCCGCGAGGCCAGCCGGCGGCGCGACGCGACCGTGCGTGTCGTCGAGGCCGTGAGCCCCGCGGTCGCCAACATCGCCACCCGCGAGCTGGTGCGCGAGCGGCTGCCCCTCGACGGAGTCGGGATCCTCGAGGAGTGGCTGG
>JAWLGW010001027.1:0-3022 GCA_041690735.1 Planctomycetota bacterium | reverse complement strand
GCGTGGAACTCTCCCGGCGGCACGTAGGCGAAGCCAGGCGGCACCCGCCCGAGCGGCGGCAGCTCCAGCCGAACGGCCACCGCCTCGCCGGGCGCCGCCCGCAGCGGCACGCTGGTCTCCACACGGTCGGGCGCGAGGAGCTTGAGCAGGTACTCCCCCGGCTCGAGGGGCTGGCCGACGGCGAGCGGCGTCACGCCGAGCGCCTGCACCTCACCGAGGCTCCAGAAGCCGCCGTCGGCGTCGGTCCGCACGCGATACAGGAACGCCCTGGCGCCGGGCGGTATCGTCTCCACCACCAGGTGGGCAGGGGCCGGCTCCTGCGGGGCCATCCGCGCCAGCTCCTGCGACAGCGCCACCGCCTGACGCGCGTCCCCCTCCCGCCGCGCCAGCGCCTGGCGCACCTCGAGCAGCTCCCGCAGCAGCGTCCGCGCCTCCTCGGCCAGCGGGTGATCGGGCGGCGCGATCGCCGCGGCCTCCCGCAGCAGCAGCAGCGCGCCCTCGCCCGGCTGCTCGGCGGCGCTGACGGGCGGGAAGAGCGAGCCCTGGGCCATGTGCACGGCCACCCGCGCCCGCGTGACGGCGGCCGCCGCTTGCTCGCGGCCGAGCCCGTGCACCTTGACGTCCCGCTCGTGCAGCGCCGCGGCCAGGGCGGCCTGCGCCTCGCGCGCCCGGGTCAGGGGCTCCGCCACCAGCGCGCGGGCCTGCACCACCCGCTCGCCCGCCTCCTCCAACGGACCGCGCCGGATCAGCCACGGGACCGCGATCGCCCCCACCAGGACGGTGCCCGCCAGCGCCCCGGCCAGCGCCAGGGCCAGCGGCTGGCGCCGCAGGGCCGCCACCGCACGCTCGTAGGCGCCGGGAGAGCGCGCCTCGACCACCTCGCCGCGCAAGAACCGCAGCAGGTCGTCCGCCAGGGCCTTGCAGCTGGGGTAGCGCTGGTCGGGGTCCTTCGCCAGGGCCTTGAGGGCGATCGCCTCCACGTCGAGCGACACCCCGGGGCGGACCTCGCTCGGCCGGCTCGGCTGGGCGCTGTTGATCGCGACCAGCAGGTCGCGCCGGTTCGTGGCGAGGAACGGCAGCTGCCCGGTGACCGACTGGTAGAGGGTGGCGCCCAGGGCGTACACGTCGACCCGGTGGTCGACCTTGTCGCCGCGCGCCTGCTCGGGGGCCATGTAGACCGGGGTGCCGAGGAGCGCGCCGTCCTGGGTGATCGACTGCACCCGCTGCAAGCGCGACAGGCCGAAGTCGGTGATCACCGCCTCGTCGTCCTCGCGGACCATGATGTTCGCGGGCTTGATGTCCCGGTGGACCACCCCCTGGGCGTGCGCCGCCTCCAGCCCCCGCGCCACGTTGAGCACGTAGGTGGCCGCCCGCCGCTCGTCGAGCGGCCCCTGCTCGAGCAGGTCCTGCAGGGAGTGCCCCTGCACGAACTGCATGGCGTAGTAGTACGAGCCGCCCTCCACGCCGAAGCCGTACACCGGGACGATGTTCGGGTGGTTGAGCTGCGCCGCCGCCCGCGCCTCGCGGTAGAAGCGGGTGAGGGCGTTGCCGTCGCTGCCCGCCGACTCGGCCGGGAGGACCTTGAGGGCCACCCGCCGCTGGAGGGACATCTGGCGCGCCTCGTAGACCTTGCCCATGGCGCCCTCGCCGATCAGGTGGAGGATCTGGAACTCCCCCAGCTGATCCCCCGGCATGGGGGCGCGCGCCGCCGTCGTCTGGTTCATGTCACTCCCGACGACGAGCAGCCTAAGGCGGCGCCGGGTCGGTGGCCAGCGGGGCCGGCGGGTTCCAGCGGTCGTGGGGCTCTGCTAGCATCTGCGCCCTTCTGCAGCCCGAAGGCGCCTCGAGGTCTCCCTGACGAAGCCCTGCTGCGTGGACCTCCACGCGCACACCAACCTCTCCGACGGCGTGCTCACGCCGCGGGCGCTGGTCGCCGCCGCGGCCGGGGCGGGCGTCGACGTGCTCGCGGTCACCGACCACGACACCACCGCGGGCGTCCCCGAGGCGCTCGACGCGGCGGCGGAGGTGGGCCTGCGGGTGATCCCTGGCATGGAGATCAGCGCCCACCACGGGGAGCGCGACCTCCACCTGCTGGCCTTCTTCGACCGGTCCGCCCTGGAGCGCCTCGACGGCTGGCAGGAGGCGCGGCGACGCTCCCGCCGCGCCCGGCTGGAGGAGATCCTCACCCGGCTCGACGCCCTGGGCGCCCCGGTCGACCGCGAGGCGGTGTTCGGCGGCCTGGGCCCCCGGCAGTCGGCGGGGCGGCCCCACGTCGCCCGGGCGCTGGTGGCCGCGGGTCATGTGCCCGACTTCCCGGCCGCCTTCGACCGCTTCCTCGCCAAGGGCCAGCCGGCCTACGTAGCCGACCGCGGCCCGACCGCCGCCGAGGCGATCGCGCTGGTCCACGACCTCGGCGGCCTGGCCGTGGTCGCGCACCCGCGCTACGACGACCTCGACGCGGTGCTCGAGGAGCTCGCCGCCCTGGGCCTGGACGGGATCGAGGCCTACCACGCCAGCCACGAGCCCGCAGAGGCGGCCCACTTCGACCGCCGGGCGCGCGGGCTGGGACTGCTCGTGACGGGTGGCTCCGACTACCACGGCGGCTCGCCCGACGACCCGACCGGGGGCGCCGCCCGCCTGGGGGACGTCGCGCTGCCGCCCGAGGACTGGGCGCGGTTCGACGCGGCGCTGGCAAGCAGAGGGGGACCGTAATGGCGATCAAGGTGCAGCTCAAGCAGACCGACCCGGCCAAGGAGAAGGCGGACGCCCTGGCGGTGCTCCTGTTCGCCGGCGAGCGCCCGCCCGAGTGGGTGGACGCGCTGACGGGCGGCGCCGCGGCGCGCGCGGTCAAGAGCGGCGACTTCAAGGGCCAGCCGCGCAAGACCGTGCTCCTGTACGGGGACGGCAAGGTGCCGCGAGTGATCCTCGCCGGGCTGGGGCCCAAGAAGGGCGCCGACCTGGAGCGGGTCCGCCAGGCGGTGGGCAGCGCGGTGCGCGAGGCGCGCAAGCCCGAGGTCAAGCG
>JAWLGW010001026.1:1562-3024 GCA_041690735.1 Planctomycetota bacterium | reverse complement strand
CGTGGTCGAGGCTCGTGCCGGTCTGAGCTCAAGAGCTGTCGCCGAGCAGGACGAGCTCTTTGGCCGCTGTCGACCACGAGCGCGACCACGACCACGAGCGCGAGCGAAACCCATCCTCCCCGGCCTGTCGGTGGTGGGTCCTACCCTCGGGATGAGGCGGGCGATGGCCCCCTCCCGAGGCAGGCATGCGGATCGTCCACACCGCCGACTGGCACCTGGGGCACACCCTGCACGGGCTCGACCGGAGCCACGAGCACGAGCGCTTCCTGGCCTGGTTGCTCGACCTCCTGGCGGGCGAGGGGCAGCCGGACCCGGGCGACGGCGCCGGTCCGGCCGACGCCCTGTTGATCTGCGGGGACGTGTTCGACACCGCCTGCCCGCCGGTGCGGGCGGAGCGGCAGTTCTACGACTTCCTGGCCGAGGCTCGCCGGCGGCGGCCGGGCCTCGACGTGGTGGTGATCGGCGGCAACCACGACTCGGCCCAGCGTCTGGAGGCGGCGGCGGCCCTCCTGCGCAGCCTGGGCGTCCACGTGGTGGGCTGTCTGGCGCGGGGGAGCGAGCCTGGGAGCGCGCCTGGGCGCCTGGCGGTCCCCCTGCACGACGCCGCGGGCGAGGTCGCGGCCTGGGTGGCGGCGGTCCCCTTCCTGCGGCCGGTGGACCTGCCCGCCGTCGAGCAGGGGGCGAGCCCGCTGATCGAGGGGGTCCGCCGGGTGTACGCCGAGGCCGTGGGCCAGCTCCGCGCTCGGCGGCAGCCGGGGCAGGCGCTGCTGGCGACCGGCCACGGGACCCTCTCCGGAGGGGCCCTCTCGGAGCTGAGCGAGCGGCAGGTCGTGATCGGCGGACAGCACGCCCTGCCGGTGGACGTGTTCCCTGCCGATCTGGCGTACGTGGCCCTGGGGCACCTCCACAAGGCGCAGGCGGTGGGGCGCGACACGGTGCGCTACGCCGGCTCGCCCCTGCCCCTCTCCCTGGCCGAGGCCGACTACCGCCACGAGGTGCGGGTCATCGAGCTGGCGGGCGAGGCCGTCGCGCGGCAGGTCGGGGTCCCGGTGCCGCGGGCGGTGGACATGGTGCGCCTGCCGGCGGAGGGGCCGGCGCCGGCCGACGCGGTGCTGGCGGCGATCGCCGCCCTGCCCGAGTCGGGCGAGGGGGCGCTGCCGCCCTACCTCGAGGTGCGCGTCGCGCTCGACGCGCCGCAGCCCGGCTTGCGTCGGGAGCTGGAGGCCGCCCTGGAGGGCAAGTGGGTCCGCCTGGTCAAGCTCACCGTCGAGCGCCCCGCGGGGGGCGAGGCGCTGGCGGACGGGCTGGGCGAGGAGGCCGCCGGCGCCCGCCGCCTGCGCGAGCTCGACCCGGTGGAGGTGTTCCGCCGCCGCTACGCGCAGGTCCACCCCGAGGGCGAGCCGAGCCCCGAGCTGCTGGCCGCCTTCGGTGAGCTGCTGCGGGAGGCGGCCGACGGGGCGGA
>JAWLGW010001026.1:0-1552 GCA_041690735.1 Planctomycetota bacterium | reverse complement strand
CGCCCGCCTCCGCCCCCGTCTCCACGCCGGTCTCCGCGCTCGCTGACGCCGACGCGGCCTAGCGTGCGCGTCCTGGCGATCCGCGGGCGGGACCTCGCCAGCCTGGCCGGCAGGTTCGAGGTCGATCTGTCGGCGCCGCCCCTCGCCGGGGCCGGCCTGTTCGCGATCGTGGGCCCCACCGGCGCCGGCAAGAGCACGCTCCTCGACGCCCTGTGCCTGGCGCTGTTCGACAAGACGCCCCGCCTGCAGGGGCGCGGCAGCCCGGTGGGGTTCCTGCTCGACGAGGACCGGGGGCGGCTCAGGAGCGGCGACCCGCGCTGCTTGCTCCGCCGCGGCGCGGTGGAGGGCGAGGCCGAGGTCGACTTCGAGGGGCGCGACGGCCGCCGCTGGCGCGCCACCTGGCAGGTGCGGCGCTCGCGCCGGCGACCCACCGGGCGGCTGCAGGAGCAGAGCCTGAGCCTGCTCGACCTCGACACGGGCGAGGCCCACGGCGGCACCAAGACCGAGACCCTGGCCGCGATCGAGGCGGCCCTGGGCCTCGACTACACCGCCTTCTGCCGCTCGGTGTTGCTGGCGCAGGGCGAGTTCGCCTCCTTCTTGCAGGCCCGGGCGGACGAGCGGGCGGCGCTCCTCGAGCGCATGACCGGGACCGACCTGTACGGGCGGCTGTCGATCGCCGCGCACCGGCGGGCGGGTGAGGAGGGGCAGCGGCTGCAGGAGCTCGAGGCGCGGCTGCAGGCGCTGGCGGCGCTGCCGGCAGGGGAGCGGGCGCAGGTGGAGCGCGAGCGGGACGAGGCGCGCGAGCGGCGGGACGAGGCGGCCCGGGCGGCGCAGGAGGCGGAGCGGGCGCAGGCCTGGCACGCTCAGGCGCGCAAGCTGCGCGAGCGCGAGCGGGAGGCGCGGCGCGAGCACGAGGCCGCGCAGCGCGACGCGGCGCGGGAGGCGACCCTGCGGGCCGAGCTGACGTCGTACGAGGCGGCGCAGGCGCTGCGGCCCGCGGTGGAGGCGGCCGATCGCACCGCCGCCGAGGATCGGGCGGCGGCGCGCCAGCTGAAGGCGGCGCAGGAGGCGCAGCAGGCGGCCGAGGAGGTCGCGCGGCAGGGCGAGGCGCGGCAGGGTGAGGCGGAGGCCGCCTCGCGGCGCGCGCGGGAGGCGGCGGCGGCGCGAGAGGAGGCGCTGGAGCAGGCGCGTCGCCTGGACGTTGAGCTGGAGGGCGCCGCGGCTCGGGCGGCCGAGGAGGCGGCCGCCGCGGCGCGCGCCGCGCGAGCGGCGGACGAGGCCCAGGCGCGAGCTCAGGCGCTCCTCGCCCGGCGCGACCAGGCCGCGGCGCAGGAGGCGCAGGCGCGCGCCTGGCTGGCGGCGCAGCGCGACCTCGCGCCGGTGGTCGCCCAGTGGCCCCGGTGGGAGGCGGCCCTGACGCGCGCCCGCGAGGCGCGCGAGGCGGCGGCCGCCGCCGAGGCGCGGCTCGAGGACGGCGCCGCCGCGCTGGCCGCCGCCGCGGCGGCGGCCCGCGAGGCGCAGGCCCGGGCCGCCGAGGTCGGCGAGGCCTCAC
>JAWLGW010001025.1:0-3025 GCA_041690735.1 Planctomycetota bacterium | reverse complement strand
AGCTCACCCAGGGCCTCGATCGGGTCGATCACCCCGTGGGCGTACGAGGGCGCCGAGCCGACCAGCAGGATCGTGTGGTCGGTGATCAGTTCGGCCATGGCGGCCACGTCGGCCCGCAGGGTGGCCGGGTCGATCGGAGCCTGCACGACCTCGACCCCGAAGTAGTGCCCCGCCTTGTGGAAGGCAGCGTGGGCGGTGACCGGCAGGATCATCTGCGGCCGGGTCACCTCGGGCCGGTTCGCGCGCGCCCAGTCCCGGGCCGCCTTGACCGCCAGCAGGATGCTCTCGGTGCCGCCGCTGGTGAAGCTGCCCGCCGCCTCGGCGCCGCCGCCCAGGTGGTCGATCAGAGCGCCGACCACCTCGTTCTCGAACTTGAGCATGCTGGGGAAGGCGGTGGGGTCGAGGCCGTTGACCCCCATGAACATGAGGAACGCCTGCTGGGCGATCCGGTCCACCTCGGGGCTGGCGTGGTAGCCGTAGCTCCACACCCGGCCGCCGTGACCGTCGAGGTCGTGCTGCCGGTAAGCCTCGAGGCGGGCGAACAGGTCCTGCTCGGAGAGGGGGGTGGCGGGGATCGTCATGAAAGGCTCCTGGGGAGGGGGAGTGGGGACGGATCAGGCGGGCACGGGCGCGGGAGGCTGTCGCTAGACGGCAGGAGCGCCTTCCGAGCGGCTCGCAGAACACGGAACATCAACAGGGAACATCAATGAAGACAGCGAATGGCTCGTCCTCGGAGACCTAGCTGCAGCGCCGTTTCCTGTTCTCATTCTCTGTTTGCTGTTGATATTCCGTGTTCGATCTCCGCGGGCTACCGCGGCTGCGCCTCGCGACAGCCTCGCAGGCGGGCACGGGCACGGGCACGGGCACGGGCACGTGTTTACGGGGTCACCACGTCCGCCATGGCGAAGTCGACGTGGACCCGGCGGGCGCGGCGGCGCGAGTAGGCCCGGCGCAGGTTCTGCTTCGCCGCGGCGTGGACCGGCGCGTCGGCCGCGCCCTCCAGACAGGCCTGGTAGTCGGCGCGGGCGGCGTCGCGGCGGCCCAGCAGGTCGGCGGCGCGGCCGCGCCACAGGCGGAAGGAGCCGACCCGCTCGGGGGCGTCGTGGCCCAGGGCCAGAGCCCGGCCGAAGGCGTCGAACGCCGCCTGGGCGTCCTCGGCCGCCAGGGCCAGCAGGCCCACCAGGCTGTGGTACAGGGGCTGGTCGGGCGCCGTGTCGGCCGCGCGCTCCATGAGGGCCCGGGCCCGCGGCAGGTCCTGATCGTCCATGTAGGCCAGGTACGCCTGGCGATACAGCTCGAACGCCTCCCGGGCGGCGGGGCCGTCCTTCGCCGGCGTCGCCTGCAGGTCGCCGTGCTCGGGGGCGTGGTCCTCCCGGTGCAGGTCGAAGGCGACGAAGGTCCCGTGGCTGGTCGGCGCCTCGCCGGTGCCCACCCACACCACGCCGTCCTCGGGGCGGAACACCACCGAGCCCACGGTCATGAGCATGGCCAGCGCCTCGTGCAGCCGGCAGGCGCCCTCGCCGGTGTCGGCCAGGATCGAGGCCATGCCCGCCGGATCGAGGCCGCCGCGCTTCTCGGCCAGCAGCGCGTTCGCCCGCCGGTGGCGGCCGGTGTTGGCCCGCCAGTACGAGCCGTAGGTGTCGCGCTCGGTCGCCCCCAGCTCCGGATCGAGGTACACGTTGGCGTAGCCGAAGGTGTCCTGCCCGGCTCCCTGCGGGTCGGCGCCGTAGCGGTGCGCCACCTGCCGGTCGGGGTTCTCCTCGAAGCACAGCACCTCGCGACGGCGCCCGTCGGTGATGAGGTAGGTCCAGCAGCCGATCGGCCGGTAGCTGCGCAGGATCCGCTCGGCCGCGTCCAGGGAGTCGGCCTCGCGCATGATCTGGTCGCCCACCAGGCCGATCGGGGTCCCGCCCAGGGCGGCGCCGTCGGTGAACATGTGCTGGTGCACGGTGAGAGTGAGGCCCGCCTCGTTCATGGCGGTGACCCCGCCCAGCGGCACCCCGGCCGCGGCCACCGACACGTAGCGGAAGCCGACGTCGGGCTCGTGGAACACCACCGCCGCGGTGCGGGGCCAGCTGGCGACGCCGTGGTAGTCGAAGTTGCGGGCGTGGAGCAGCTTGCCGTCGCTGGTGGCGTCGCCCCAGGCGATCGCGCTGGTGCAGCCCAGGCCGAGGTTGAGCCGGTAGGGGAGGGCCGGGGCGGCGCGGCGCAGCTTCATGGCCTGGCTGGCGGTCCACACCAGGGCGTCCGGCATGGTGGCCCCGTCGAGGACCTCCTGCAGGGGGAGGCCAGCGCCGTCCGCCAGGCCCCGGATGGCGTCGTGACCAAAGGGCGGCAGCGAGCGGGCCACCCGGCGGCCCACGAAGCGGCGGATCACCGGCCACACCAGCCGGTTCGCAGGCCCCAGGTTGACCGACTGGAACAGCCGCTCCAGGTAGGTGCGGTAGTAGGGGAGCGGCCCCACCGGCACGTCCTCGCGCAGCAACTCGCCGTGCTGCCGGCCCATGGTGTAGGCGTCGCCGGTCACCTTGAGCACGTGCAGCCCCGCCACGCGGCGGTGCCAGGGGCCGGGCCGACGCTGAGACGCGACCGAAGCCGACGAGGAGGACGGGGACTCGAGCGAGGGAGAGGTCATGAGGCCTCCTTGGGGTCGAGGCGGCGGGCCGCCTCCAGCAGGCTGGGGGTGGCGAAGGCGTGGTAGGCGCGGACCAGCGCCCGGGCGTTGTCGACGTCGCCCGCCCGGATCAAGTCCGCCAGCAGGCCGGCCCCTTGCAGGTGCTGCTCGGTGGGGCGGCGGACCTGCGCGAACAGCGCCGGCAGGTCGTGCACGATCCGGGCGTGCCAGTGGATCAGCATTACGTACAGGCGGTTGCCGGTGGCGCGAGCCAGGCCCAGCGCGAACTGCTCCAGGGCGTGGCTGTAGGCCTGGGCGTCGCCCGCCGCGAAGGCCTCGCCCATGGCGGCTTGCGCGGCGTCGAGGGCGGCGCGGTCGGCCTCGGTGCGGCGCGCGGCGGCGAGGGCCGTC
>JAWLGW010001024.1:0-3030 GCA_041690735.1 Planctomycetota bacterium | reverse complement strand
CGAGCGCTCCGCGTCCCTCCCCACGTCGCCGAGGGGGCGCGCCCCCTCGACCAGCTCGTAGGCGAGGTAGGGGATCCCGCCCGCCGCCCCCGCGGCGTACACCCGCACGATCCCGGGGTGGTTGAGGGCCGCCGTGAGGGTGCCCTCGCGGGCGAACCGCGCCAGCCGGTCGGGCGAGGGCGTCTCGCCCAGGATCACCTTGAGGGCCACGTCGCGCCCGGCCGTCAGGTCGTGCGCCCGCCACACCGCGCCCATGGCGCCCTTGCCCAGCAGCTGCACCAGCCGGTAGCGCTCGAGCTGCACCCCCGGCCGCAGCCGCTCGCGAGGCAAGCCCCCGCCGCTCGCCCGCGGATCCGGATCGGCGCGGGTCGAGTGGGCCGACGCGGCGGGCGACGGCGGCGCCGCGAACAGGCGCGGGTCGCGACGCGTGTCCGACCCCGACCAGCCGGCGGGCGGCGACCCGCCCGCAGGCGGCGGGGGGGGCGGCCAGGGAGGCGGAGGGGGCGCAGCGTGTGGATCGCGGCCGAACGGTGGCTGCTGCACGGCGAGGCCCCTCCTCCCGCCGAGGATAGCCAGCGGCGGCGAAGAGCGCTCGTCAGCGGACGGTGTAGGAGAGGACCGTCTTGCGCCCCTGGCGCTCGATCAGCACGGCGAAGCGGCGCTCGTTCTTCATCTGCTCGAACATCGCCTTGCCGGCGTCCATGCTGCGCCCCACCGGCTGGCCGTTGACCGCGATCACCTTGTCCCCGGGGCGCAGGCCGATCTTGCTGTACAGCAGGCTGGCCTCGTTCACCCAGTTGACCTGGTAGGCGGTGCCCGCGTCGGTCTCGACGAACTCGCCGCCGCCCTCCTGGACCACGTTCCAGGTGTCCTGGAACGACTGATATTTGCGGTACAGGATCTCGGGGATCGCCTTGGGGCGCTGGTAGGCGACGCCGGGCATCTTGCGCAGCCAGGGAATGTGCTCGACCTGCTCCTCGGGCGGGATGTCGTCTCCGAAGTACTGGGTTGGCATCTCCTTGGTGATCTGCTGCATCGCCTCCTGCTGCTGCTGGGGCGTCGCCGGCTGCCCGCCGGTCGAGGCGACCGCCACCCGCATGGGCTCGACGTACAGGGTGCCGTCGCCCTCGACCGTCTTGACGCCGTTGCGGTTGCGCTCCTCGTTCAGCCACTGACCGGTAGCGACCGCGGAGTTGATCACGGAGTCCTCGATCCCCGACCGCAGCCCGCCGGGGATCAGCGAGATCAGGGTCACCCCCGCGGCGACGCCCGCCACCGTGAGCCCGGCCAGGGCGAAGGTGACCCACTCCAGGCCGTCGGGGCTGAATAGGTCGTTCTTGCCGCGCAGCTTGTAGGCCAGGCCGCAGAAGGCGACCGCGACCATGAGGACCACGAACAACACGGCGACCGGGTTGCCGGTGGCCGCCTCCTTGAGCAGGCCCAGGAAGCCCTTGCCGGCCTTGCCGGCCTGCGCCAGCAGCAACGCGTCGAGGTGCACCATGCTCGAACCCTACTCCCCGCCCCCAGGAGGGTCAACGGCGCCCCGCAAAGGGGCGGCCGCCCACCCCTCGTCGTAGCCGTAGCACAGCGGCGCCACCGTGGCCCGCTCGCGCTGGCGGCGCAGCCAGTCGTGGGTGTAGACCGAGGCCATGACCGCAGGCGTGAGGCCCGCGCCTCCCGAGCGGAGTCCGCCCGGTGGCAGCTGGGGCCGGGCGATCAGGGTGACGGTCGCCACCACAGCCAGGGCCGCCAGGGCCAGGCTGAGCGCCTCCAGGAGATCTACGGTCCGCCCCCTCACGCCAGGAGGACGACGCTGGACCGACGGAGGTTCAGCCCCGAGCCTCCCCCCGAAGCCCACCGCTTCGCTACGCTAAGGGCGTGAGCGACCGGGCAGTGCGCGACCTGGAGCGGGCCTTTCACGGCGGCGACGCGGCGGCGTTGCCCGCCCTGGTCGCGGCTTACGTGCGCCGGGGGGAGAGCGCCGCGGCGATCGACCTGCTGGGTCAGCAGCTGCAGGTCCCGCCGGCGCTGCTGGAGGTCGAGGCCACCAGCTGGCGCAGCTATCTGTCGCGCCTGCGGCCGGGGCTGCGGGTCCCCGGGACGCGGCCCTACGCGCGGCTGGTCGGCTGGACGGGCGGCCGGGCGGCGGTGGCCCTGACGGCCGACGCCGCCAGGTTCCACGAGTGCTGGCGGCTGATCCTGGTGGACCCCCGCTCGGGCCGCCTCCTCGAGGCGCCCGAGGTCTATCGGTGGGTCGGCCCGGCGACCGAGGCGGGGGTCGCGGTGGGCGGCCTCAACGGGCGGGCGCACCGGCTGGTGCTGCGGGCGGGCCGCCTGGAGACGGAGCCGCTGCTGGCCCTGGTGGGCGCCCGCGCGCTGGCCGCCGACAACGGCCGCAGCCTGGTGTGGGACGAGGGGGAGGGCCCCGCCGCCTCGCGGTGGGTGTGCTGGCGCGACCTCGAGGGCCGACCCCTGCTGGGGGTCGCCGCGCAGGCCGTGGCGGCGGCGTTCGACGCCCCGCGCCGCCGCTTGGTGTGGCTCGAGGACGGCGGCGGCGGGGGCACCGCCCTGCGGTGGGCCTCGCTGGGGACCGCCGGCGACCCCCCCGAGCTGTTGCCCTTGCGCCTGGCGCCGCGCCGCCTGACCCTGCTCGAGGACGGGCGGGCGCTGGTGGAGCAGCCCTTGCGCCTGATCGACCTCGCCGCCCGCGCCGTGACCCCCCTGGGCCGCGGCGCCCAGGCGGTGGGGGGGCCCTTCGCCTTGCGGCGGGACCGGTCGGCGGTGCTGGCGATCGGGCCCCGCGGCCCCCTGGCCCTCGAGCCCGCGCGCGCGCTCAACGGCGCGCTCGACGGGGCGCCGGCCGGGCGGGGCGCGCCGGGCGCCCCGGGGTCCGACGGGTTCGCCTGCTGGCACCCGCGGGCCGACGTCGCCTGCTGGGCGGCCTCCGAGCGGGGGCCCAGCGAGCTGACCCTGGTGGGGCCGCGGCGGGGAACGCGGCTCCTGCGCCTGCCGCCCGACGCGCGGCCGCTG
>JAWLGW010001023.1:0-3031 GCA_041690735.1 Planctomycetota bacterium | reverse complement strand
CGACGACGTCAACCAGGCCATGGCGCTGATCAAGGCCGGGCAGGAGGACCAGGTCGACCCGCAGGTGCGGTTCGCCCTGGGCCTCGAGCCGAAGGGGTTCCCCACCGACACCGAGCTGGGGATCTCGATCATCGGCAACCACCACCGCCTGCTGGAGGACTTCGTCCAGAAGCAGTACCTGCGCGGCCGCGACGCGATCGCCGCCGGGCGCCCGCAAGACGCCCTCCCGGAGGTCCGCCGCCTGATCCAGCGGGCCAAGGCGGGGGACGCGGCCTTCGAGCAGCAGTGCCGCAGCGCCCTCGCCAGCGCCGGCCTCGGCCGCCTCGCCAAGGGTCAGACGCCGTACGCCAAGGTGATCGCCGACCTCATGATCGAGTCCTCGGCGCCCGAGGCGCAGCCGATCTACGAGGCGATCCGCGCCATCTCCACCAAGGAGCTCAAGCGCGACGGCGTCTACAACGAGGAGCTGGGCCACGAGGTGCTCGACTTCGTCACCGGCACCGGCAACGAGCACACCGACCGGATCTGGGAGCTGAGCGCCCGCGCCTTCGCCCGCGTCGTCACCGCGGTGCGCCTGTGGGACGAGACGTACCAGCAGGAGACGGCCGGCGTGACGCCGGGGAGCCAGGCCGCCCTCGACCGGGCGAACGCGATCGTCGACCGCTTGATCGAGCGGCAGCTGACCCGCCTCGAAGAGGCGACCCAGCGGCGCGACGCCTACCTGGCCGAGAAGCAGGCCGAGTGGGACGAGGCGAACCGCCCGGGCATCCTGGACCGGATCAAGGGCTGGTTCCGCTAGGCGCCAGTTCACGGTCATGAGCGGTCGCTGCGAGGGCTGTCGCTTGGGCGCCCCGCCACGCTGACGCACGGGCACGTGGCGCTCGTCTCCGCCCCGCATTCCCGAGGTCGACGTTAGGATTGGCGCCGTGGAAGCCGCACCGCCCCCGCCGTCCGACGCCTCCGGCCCGAGCCTCTGGAGGCGCCTCTCGCGCCACAAGGCCACCACCGCCGCGCTGCTGGCGGTGGCGGCGGTGTTCGTCCTGTGCTGGCGCGACCCGGGCACGAGCACCCTGCGGTGGCCGTTCGCCGAGGGCGTCTACGCCAAGTACGGCGGCTACTCGTGGGGGCACGTGCGCGACCAGGGTGAGTGGTGGCGCTTCTTCTCCACCCTGTTCGTGGCCCGGTGGGGCCTGGACGCGATCATCTTCCTGTGGCTGTTCTACGAGCTCGGGCCCGCCGTGGAGCGGCTGCTCGGGAGCGCCAGGTTCGCGGCGCTGTTCCTGCTGACCGGCGCCGGCGGGGTGGCCGTGGGCGAGCTGGTGCGGCCGGGTACGCCCGTTCCAGGCACCATGGTCACGGTCTACGCGCTCCTGGGGGCCATGCCGGGGCTCGCGCTGGGGCGGACCGGGTCGCTCCGCCGCGCGGCGAACGACCCCAGCGCCCGCTCGGCGCTGTTCTGGCTGGCCCTGTGGCTGGGGGTGGGGTACTTCCTCGACTTCGGCTCCTGGAGCCTGGCCGCCATGATCGGCGGCGCCGCTCTGGGAGCGGTGCTGGCGACCGGCTTCGCCGCCTGGGGGCGGCACCTGGTGCTGGCGGTGGTGTTCACCGCGCTCGGCCTCGCCGCGTCGGGGGGCGCCGTGGCCCTCGCGGCCCAGGGCATGCGGTGGCGCGACGGCAAGCTCATGGACCGCGGCCGGCCCGCGGTCTCGCGCCTGGGCGACGACGCGCCCGAGCTGCCGCAGGTGGCGAGGCAGGGCCGCGACGAGGCCTCCACCCGCCGGGCGGCCCAGGCCCTGCGCGGCGAGTACGAGCCGCGCCTCGACCGGTTCGGCCCGCTCCCCAGCGGCGAGGGGCTCAGCGACGCCGACTACGTGCAGGTGCAGGAGTGGTTGTTGGAGCTGGAGCGGGTGATCGAGCATCCGGCGAACGGGATCACCGGCGAGCTCGACGACCTGCGGGTCCGCTGTCTGCTGCTGCTGGGGCGGCCTCAGCAGGCGGCGGCGCTGGCGGACGAGGCGCTGGCCCTGCAGGGCACGGCGCGGGCTCGCGCGCTGGCGGGGCTGGCCTACTTCCTGCTCGGCGGCAGCTCGACCGAGGTCGCGGTGGACCACCTCGAGGGCGCGCTGGTGGAGGACCCCACCCTGGACCGGGCCTGGCCCGAGGTGCAGTATTACCTGGGCCTCGCGCTCCTGGCTCGCCGAGCGGACGGCGACGCGGCGTCTGCCCTGAGCCGCTACCTCGAGCGGGTGGAGGGGACGGCGCACCCGCCCTTCCGCGCTCCCCTGGTGGCGCGCGCTCGGGCCAAGCTCGAGCTGCTGCGCTGAGGCGAGCATGAGCGCGCCCGAAGCGCGGCACCAGCGTCGCCGGGTGGTGCTCCTGTTCGCCTTCACCATCTTGCCGCCGCTGGTCCTGCTGGCGGTGCTGGCGGGGGTGGCCGCCCGCAACGACGAGGCCGCCCTGCGGTACGTCCAGGAGGAGCGCGCGCGGCAGGCCGCGGGGCGGGCGCGGGACGCCCTGCAGGAAGCGCTCGGTCGCGCCGAGGAGGAGGTGCTGGAGGCGGTCGACCCCGCCCGCTGGTCGGACGAGGCTTCCTCCGACGAGCTGGAGGCGTCGTTCGCGGCGGCGCGGGCGCGGCACCCGCTGGCGCGGCGCTTCCTGGCGGCGGAGCTGTCGGGGCGGGTGCTGTGGCCCTACCCCGGGGCGCCGTTCGGCGATCGGCAAGACCTGCTGGCGCCTGCCGAGGAGGTCCCGGGCGCCACCGTGGGCGACTACCGCCGGCGCGCGGAGCTGTTGGCCCGCTACGACCGGGCGGTGGAGGCGGAGCAGGAGGGGCGCCTGGAGGACGCCGCCTCGGCGTACGCCGAGGTGGCGGCCGGCGAGCGGGCGACGCCGACGCTCGCTACCCGGGCCGCCTATCGCCGCGGCCGATGCCGGGAGGCGCTGGGGCGGGCGGCCGAGGCCTCGGCCGTCTACGAGCGAGCGGCGGACGCCGCCCTGCCGGTGCGCGACGAGCGGGGCCGAGCGGTGCGCG
>JAWLGW010001022.1:0-3036 GCA_041690735.1 Planctomycetota bacterium | reverse complement strand
TGCATGGAGAAGGAGCCCGAGGATCGCTACGCCTCGGCGGGAGAGCTGGCGCGCGACCTGAGCCGGTACCTCAAGGACCTCCAGATCGTGGCGCAACGGCCCGGGCTGGACGTGCGCGCGCGGCGGTGGGTGCAGCGCAACCGCGGCGCCGCGATCGGGATCGGTGTGGCCGCAGCGCTGGCGCTCATGGGCAGCCTGGTGGTGCTCGACGCGCAGGCGCGAGCCGACCGCCTCGAACAGCGGCTGGCGGAGGAGGCGGCCGAGCAGCAGCGGCTGGCGGAGGAGGCGGCCGAGCAGCAGCGGCTGGCGGAGGAGGAGCGCCGCGCCGAGGAGGCGCGCCGGGCGGCGGAGGCGCGGCAGGCGGAGGAGGAGCGGCGCGCGGAGGAGGCGCGGCGCGCGGAGGAGGCGCGGCGGGCGGCCGCGGCCGCGGCCGCGGCGCCCGCCGAGGCCCAGCTGGCGCTGCAGGCGCAGCTGGAGGAGGAGCGGCGTCAGCGCGAGGAGGCGGAGCGCGAGCTGGAGGAGGAGCGGCGCCGCCGCGAAGAAGAGGAAGAGCGGCGCCGGCGTGAGCCGCCCCCGCCGCGCCACGATGGCCCGCCGCCTCCCGATGGCCCGCCGCCCGAGCGGCGGGGCGGGGAAGGTCACGCGCGGCCGCCACACCCCGAGGCTGGAGAGCCAGGCCAGCGGAGGCCAAGGCCCCGTCCCCACGAGCGCCCTGGTGGGCCTGGAGGCGAGGACGGCTGGAACCCGCCGCCGCCGGAGGGACCGGATGGGCGGCGGCCGCCGCGCGAGCGCGAGGAGCGACCGGAGCTGGAGCCTGGCGGCGGCCCGCGCGGCTGGGACGAGGTGCCCGAGGCAGGTCAGGCGGGCGAGGTGCCGCCGGCCTGGCTGGCGTGGCGCTCGGCGCTGCGGCGGCAGGCCCCGGGGGGCTGGCACACGGCGCGCCGCTGGGACGAGGCGGTGCGGGAGGCGCGGACCCGGCAGGTGCCCCTGGTCGCGATCCGGTACGACAGGGACGGCATTCCCAAGGAGCTGCTGCGCGACGACGGGCTGCGGCGGTTCCTCAACGACCACACGGTGCTGGTGCTCGCCTGCAAGTACGAGCACGGCGACGGCGAGGGCCCCTGCCCGGAGATCCCCGGCCTCACGTGCGAGGAGCACCGCGAGCTGGACAAGGTCCTCAACCGGATGGAGGACGACGAGCCGCTCCTCGACGACCGCGGGGAGCTGTTCATCTTCGAGCCGGCGGGGCCGCGCCTGGTCCACGCCACCCGCTCTCGGCCGGACGAGAAGCGCGAGGTCTCGCGGGAGTCCCGGGTGGTGCTGGCGCTGCTGCGCGAGCTGCAGGATGCGATCGGCCCCGCCTTGGACCCCCTGATCATGAAGCTGATCGAGGCGGAGGTCCATCTGGCCAGGCGCGACAAGGAATCCATTAGGGAGGCGACGAAGATCTTCCTCGCCTGCACCGGAGCCCCCGGCGAGCTCGGGGGCTGGGCGCAGGCGCGGGTCATGGAGATCTGCCGCCAGGTCGTGGCGAAGCTCCGCTCCGCTTCACCGCACGACCGGCGGCGCGGTCTCGACGCCGCGCTGACCACCTTCGGTGAATACCGTCCCGCGCTCGATTACTTGCGGGAGGCTCTCCAGTCCGAGCCGCGCCCGCGCCCGCGGCGGAGGCGATAGCCGCGACTGCTCCGGCCCCTTTCGATGCCTGGCGGGGTTCCCTGCGCGTCCTGTGCGGCCGGATCGGCCGCGCCGCGCGCGCCGCGGTGGCCGCCGCGCAGGCGCGGGGCGACGACCTGGCGGTGGCGGCGCGGCCCGTCCACCAGGGCGCCGGCGACGCCACCTTCGGGATCGACGTACCCACCGAGGAGGCGCTGACCTGCTGGCTCGAGGAGCAGGCGGCGGCGCGCCCCCTGTCGCTGCTGACCGAGGACGCCGGCTGGCGTCACATGGGCCCCGCGCCGGGGGGCGGCGCCCGGCCGCTCGACGGCTTCGACCACGGGGGGCCGCGGATCGTGGTCGACCCGATCGACGGCACCCGCAACCTGCTGGCGGACCTGCGTCCTGCCTGGACGGTGCTGGGCTTCGCGCCCCCCGGGCCCGATCAGCCGCGCCTGCGGGACCTCACGGCCGGGCTGCTGGCCGAGATCCCCACCTCGCGCTCCACCTCGCCCGACGGCGGACGGTTCGAGCTCCTGGAGGGACGCCTGGGCCCCGAGCCCCGCTGCGAGCTCGAGGTGCTCGACGGCCCGGCCGACACGGGGCGCGTCCTCGAGCGGCGGCCCGTCCGGGCGGACGCGGACGACCGCCCCGACCGGGGCTACTTCCCCTTCTTCCGCTATCACCCGGGGCTGCGCCCCGCCCTGGCGCGGATCGAGGCGGACTTCTTCGCCCGCCTGGAGGCGGCCGAGGGGGCCGACCTCGGCACCTGCTGGGACGACCAGTACATCTCGAACGGCGGCCAGCTGGCGCTGCTCATGCGCGGCACCTACCGGCTGATCGCCGACCTGCGGGCGGAGCTGGCCCGCCGCGCGGGTCGCCCCACCCAGGTGGCCAAGCCCTACGACGTGGCGGGCGCGGTGGTCTGCGCCCGCGCCGCGGGCTGCGTGATCGAGGACGCGCAGGGCGCCGCGCTCGACGTCCCCCTCGACGTCACCACCCCGGTCGCCTTCGTGGGCTGGGCCAACGCCGCCACCGCGCGGAGGCTGGGCCCGCACCTGCGGGCCGCGCTGCTCGCTAACGAATGACGCCCTTCGCCCGCAGGTAGTCCTGGTAGGCCGGCTCCTGCACGATCGGCAGGAAGGCGGGGTCTTCCTGGAGCTGGCGGCGCAGCGAGGCGCGCGTCACATTGACCGAGCTCTCCTCCAGGGTGGCGATCGCCTGCTCGACGCGGCCCTGGCTGGCGTGCAGCCGAACGCGCTGGAACTGCGCGAGCCGCTGGCCGGGATCCTCGAGCAGCGCCAGGTCGATCAGGCGCGCCGCCTCGGCGGCGTCTCCGGTCGTGATGAGGACGTTGGCCGCGAGGGCCAGGGCTCCCGG
>JAWLGW010001021.1:0-3036 GCA_041690735.1 Planctomycetota bacterium | reverse complement strand
GCTCAGCGGGTGAGGCCGGACGACCGGCTGCTGGGCGGCCAGAGCCTCCAGCGCGCCCTGTACGCCTGGGCCTACGCAGCGGTGGCAGGCGAGGCGCCGGGCGCTCGCCCGACCTGGGGCCGCCTCAGCTACCTGCGGACCGGCGCCGAGGTGGACGTGCCGGTGGACGCCAGGCTGCTCCACGACACGTCGCGGGTGCTGCGGGCGCTGCGGCTCGCCTTCCAGGAGGCGGCGTTCCCCGCCGTGCCCGCCCCCGAGGAGCCGCTCGCCCGCGCCCCCGACGGCCCGCCCCGCTGCCCCCCCTACTGCGCCTACCTGCCGGTGTGCGGCCGCGGCGCCGAGCGGCGGGCGCGGGTCAAGCAGGGCGACCGGCGGGTGCGCCAGCGCCTGACGCCGATCCGGAGGCTGCCGTGAGCGCCGCCCCCGAGCCCCTCCCCCTGCCCCCGCTCCCCGACGCAGACGTGCGCCGCCGGATCGGCCAGGACCTCGACACCACCTTCCTGGTCGAGGCCAGCGCCGGCACCGGCAAGACGACCGCGCTCGTCGACCGCCTGGAGCGCCTCGTGTGCTCGGGCCGGGTCACGATCGAGCAGGTGGGGGCGATCACCTTCACCCGCAAAGCGGCGGGCGAGCTGCGCCTGCGCCTGCGCGAGCGGCTGGAGCGGGCGCGGTCCCGGGGCGCCCTCCTCGAGCGCGAGCGCGCCGCGGCGGCGCTCGAGCGGCTGGAGGGCGCGGCGGTGGGGACGATCCACGGGTTCGCCGCCGCGATCCTGCGCGAGCGCCCCCTCGAGGCCGACCTCGACCCGGCGTTCCGGGTCGAGGACGAGCTGCCGCGGGCACGGCTGGAGGCGCACTGCCGCGACTGGTTGGCGCTGGCCATGGACCGCCGCGACCTCCTGCTGCGCCGTCTGCTGGTGGCCCACGGCGGCGACGAGGAGCACCTGTCCGACGTGCTGGCGACCTTGTGGGACCACCGCGACCTGGAGGGGCTGGGGCCGGGGGACCCCGCCTCGGACGGGCACGCGGTGGCCACTCAGGGCCTGCTGGCGCGGGTTGAGCGGCTGACCCGGGCGATCGCCCCGGCGCTCGCCGCCGCCTCGCGCACCTTCGCGGGGCTCGAGCCCCTGCTGGCCCTGGGGCGCGCCGTCAGCGAAGAGGGCGGCGCCGCGACCTGGCCCCTGGAGCGAGCCGAGGCCGCCTTGCTGGCGCTGTCCTTCGACGTGTTCGGCAAGAGCCAGCTGCGCGAGGCCGATGCCTGGTCGCTCCCGCGCGACTCGGCGCGAGCGCTGCGCGAGGACGCCCTCCAGCTCCAGGAGGACCTCGTCGAGTACGCCCGCGACGCCCGCCTCGACCTGGCCACCCGCCTGGTGCCGCACCTGCGGGCGCTGCTGCGGGCCGAGGAGGGCGAGCCGCGCGACGGCGCCACGGCCGAGGAGCGCCTGCGCCGGGCGGGCGTGCTCGACTCGCTGGGGCTGCTGCTGGCGGCGCGCGACCTCGTCCGCGACGACCTGGCGGTGCGGCGGGCGGTGCAGCGGCGGGTGGCGGTCCTGCTGGTGGACGAGGTCCAGGACATCGACCCGCTGCAGCTGGAGCTGATCGCGCTGCTCGCCGCGCCGGGCTACCCGGGGTCCTGCTGGCGCGAGGCCCTGACCCGGGTGGAGCCCGGGCGGCTGTTCCTGGTGGGCGACCCCAAGCAGTCGATCTACCGCTTCCGCCGGGCGGACCTCGCCCTGTACCGCGAGCTCGAGCAGCGCCTGGCGGGAGAGGTGCTGCGGCTGACCACCAGCTTTCGCTGCCGACCCGGCCTGGCTCACCTGGTGAACCGCGCCTTCCCGCCGATCCTGGCCGCCCTGCCCGACCACCAGCCGGGCTACGGGGAGGTCACGGCGCGGCGCCCGCCGTCGGCCCGAGGTCAGGCGCCGGTGGTGTGGCTCGACCTCGGCTGCCGGGCCACCGCGGGCGCCGCCCGCGAGGCGGAGCCGGCGGCGATCGCGGGCTTCCTGGCGCGGTCGCTGCGGCTGGGCGCGGGGCTCCCGCCCGAGCCGCTGTGGGTGGAGGACCGCGTCACCGGCGAGGAGCGGGTGGCGGAGCCGCGCGACGTCGCCTTCCTGCTGCGTCACTTCACCCGCCGCGGCCGCGACCTGACCGCGCCCTACGTGCAGGCCCTGGCCGAGCGCGGCATTCCGGCGGTGCTGTTCGCCGGCAGCTCGTTCCGCGACCGCGAGGAGGTGGACGCCACCCTCACGGTCCTGCGCGCGATCGAGCGCCCCGACGACCCGATCGCGGTGTACGGCGCCCTGCGGGGCCCCTTCTTCGCCCACCCCGAGGCGACGCTGCTGGGCGACCTGTCCCGGCCCTGGCGCCTCGACCCCCGGGGCCAGCCCGACCCCGCCCTGGCGGCGGAGGTGCAGGGGTCGCTCCGCCTCCTGGGGACGCTGCACCGGGCCCGCAACCACCTGCCGATCGCCCGCACCCTGCAGCGCCTGTACGACGCCACCCGCGCCCTGACCGCCCAGGCGGAGCTGCCCTTCGGCGCCCGCCGGGTCGCGAACCTGCTCAAGGTCCAGCGCCTGGGCCGCGCCTTCGACGCCGAGCGGGGGGAGGCGACCAGCTTCCGGGCCTTCGTCGACCGGCTGATCGAGCTCGACGACGAGGGCGACTCGCCCCTGGCCGAGGAGGGCCGCGGCGGCGTGCGGTTCCTCACCCTCCACAAGGCGAAGGGCCTCGAGTTCCCGCTCGTGTACCTGGCCGACCCCACCACCTTGGGCCGCCGCGGCTTCCCTCCCCGCCGGGTGATCCGCCGCGAGGCCGGGCAGGTGGTGGTGTCGCTGGGGGACGCCCCCCTCCCGGCGGCGGAGGTCAGGCGCGAGCAGGACGCGGAGACCGCTGAGGCGGAGCGGCTCCTGTACGTCGGCGTCACCCGCGCCCGCCTCCAGGTCGCCTTGCGCGGCCAGGAGCGGGCGGGCCAGAGGAAGACGTTCTTCACCACCTGCTGGCTGATCGTCGAAGCACCCCGGCTTTCGCCCGCGTCGATCA
>JAWLGW010001020.1:0-3039 GCA_041690735.1 Planctomycetota bacterium | reverse complement strand
CGCATATGAAACCTCGGGGGGGTGGGGAGAGCGCAGCGGGGGGACGCGCGTGCAGGCGAGTGGACGGAGGCGCCCGCCCCTCCTGTCGGAGCGCCGTCGGCCCTTTGGGAGTCAGGGGTTATCCTCCTCGCGCAGAAAGTCGGTCTCACCTCGCCCCGCTGCGGGAACGAGGGGGTGGAGGCCGCGGGTGCCCGAGACGCTGACCGAGCCCGACACGCACAGGGACGCCGCCCGGGCGCTGTTCCGCGCCCACGGCCGGGCGGTGCGCGCCTTCCTCAGCGCTCGCGTGTCCGACCCCGCCAGCGTCGAGGACCTGCTGCAGGAGACGTTCGTGGTGGCGCTCGCCCGCGGCGTCCCCGCAGAGCACCCGGGTCGGTGGCTGCTCGGCGTGGCCCGCAACAAGCTGCTCCACCACCTGCGCGACCGGCGGGACGCCGCCCCGGCGATCGACTTGCCGGCCCCGACCCCTGGCCCCGCCGACCGCTCCAGCGCCGCCGAGGAGCGGGCGCGGGTGCGGCGGGCGGTGGCGGCGCTGGAGCCCGACCTGCGCGAGGTGATCGCGCTCCGCTACCAGGGGGGCCTCACCTACCGCGAGATCGCCGCGCAGCTCGACCTGCCCTGGACCACCGTGCAGGGGAGGCTGAAGCGGGCGCGGATCGCCCTGCGCGCTGCCCTGCATCCCCTGGCTGATGAGGAGGCGCCATGAGGCGAGAGGAGGCGCTGGACCTGATCCCGCTGCTCGTCGCCGACGACCTCGAGCCCGAGGCGGCGGCGGAGGTGGAGGCGGCCCTGGCGGACGACCCCGAGGGCGCGGCCCTGCGGGCCGAGCACCAGTCGCTGCACGCCCTGCTGGAGCAGACGTTGGGGCGAACCGAGGAGGACGAGGAGCCGGAGTGGCTGAGAGCGCTCGCGGAGCGCGAGCGCACCGAGGGAACGACGCCCGCGGAACCGGCGCCGGCGCCGGCGGAAGACCGGCGCGCCCGAGGCCTGGTGCGCTGCCCCTACTGCCACGACGCGCTGGGAGAGGTCGGCGTCGCGCTGTGCGCCGCCTGCGGCACGCCTCATCACGAGGGCTGCTTCGCCGAGAACGCCGGCTGCTCGCTGCTCGGCTGCGGCGGCGCCGAGTGGCTCACCGGCGCGGCCGACGCCTCGCGGCCTTGCCCCGGCTGCGCCCGCTCGACGCCCGCGCGGGCTCCCTACTGCGCCTGGTGCGGCGAGCGCCTGGGCGAGGCGGCCCCGCCGCGCCACCACCGGCCCCGGCGGCGGGAGGTGCTGTCCCGGGGGCGTTACCTCGCGGCGGCGGCGCTGCTGGCGATCAGCACCCTCGGCCTGGGGTTCCTGCTCGGTGCGCAGGAGGCGACGACCCTGCGCGCCTACCACCTGACCTCCAGAGCGGAGGTGGCCGCGCAAGCGGAGCGCGAGGTGCAGGAGCTGCTGCTGGAGCTCCACTTTTGGCAGGCGGCCTTCCTCCGTGACGACCTCGACGGCGACGGCGTCCGGGACTTCGCGTGCAGCCTGGCGGAGGTGGAGGAAGCGATCCGCCGGACGCCGCACCTCGACGGCGACCCGGTGCCGCTCGAGCTGCGCTACGCGCCGATCTTCGACCGCTATGAGGTCTCCCTGGGCGTCGCCGCGCCGGGAGGTTTCGGGTTCTGGGTCGTCGCGCACCCCCGCCCAGGCAGCGGCCTCGAGGAGCGCGGCTACTTCATCAACCAGAGGGGCGCGCTGGAGGTCTACGCGGCCGACCAGGTCCTGCCCGAGGTCGACCCGCGAGACTGCACCCTGATGGTCCCCAGCCACGAAGCGACCGCCGGAGGAGCCAGGTGACGAAGGCCACCCTCGAGCACGCCGCGCCCGCGGCCGCGCCTCGCCTGCTCGCGCCCTGGCTGGCGTTCCTCAGCGCGGGCGCCTGCTTCGTCAGCGCGGGCTACGTCACCTCCGCTGGCGGCGCCTACCGCGACCTGTACGCCGAGCTGGGCCTGGCGCTCCCCGCCCTCACCGCGATCGTGCTGGAGCTCCCCCGGGCGCTCCCCCTGCTGCTCGCCACCTGCGGCGCCCTGCTGGTGGGGCTGGGGGGCTGGCGTCCGGCGCAGGCGCCGCGCGGGGCCCGCGCGCTGTCGGTCCTCGCCGCGCTGGGCGGCGGGTTCCTGGCCTGCGTCGTCATGACCAGCAACTGGCTGGTGTTCCAGTCCCTCCAGCAGGCGGTCAGGACCGGCCCTGACGCGGGAGCGTCGCTCGCGCCGCCGCCCGAGCCGATCGGACGCCCGGCGCCTCCGATCATGCTGGGCGACTCGGTACAACGGGTGCGCAACGTCCTCGGTGAGCCCGAACACGACGCGGATGCGGTCCTGCGCTACTACGCCCAGGGGCTGCGGGTGGTCCTCGACGGCGAGGCGCAGGTCCTCGAGGTGGAGCTGTTCGGGGAGGCGCGGTCCGATGCGGCGGAGGGAGAGGTGACCCCTCCGCCGGAGGCGCCCCTGTACCGCCCGCAGCCGTGGGAGCTCGGCGGCATCATGATCGGCATGAACGGCGCCCAGGTACGGCGCGTCCTGGGCCGACCCGATCAAGACCGCACCATTACGCCCCAGGGTCGCCGGCTCCTGGAGTACACCGACCGCAACATGATCGTCGAGCTGGACTGGCACACGCCCGAGGGGCGGGTGGTGGGTCTTCGCCTTCGCCGGCTGGCCGCCGACCCGACCCGCGCTCGCTAGCGCTCCCGCTCGCCGCCCAGGATCACCTGCGTGGTGCCGACCTCGCGCTCGGCCTCCGTGATCCGGGCCTTGAGGCGGCGCACCTGCTCCTCGATCACCTCGCGGGGCAGCCCCTCGGGGGCGTCGTGCAGGATCTGCTCGTAGCGCTGCAGGGCGGACCGGGTGCGCTCGATCGCCGCCTGCTCGTCGAGGGCGGCCAGCTTCCAGGCGGCGTAGGCGGTGGCGGGGGGGTCGACGCCCTCGCCCACCACGGTCTCGGCCATGCGGCGCACGCCGGCGAGGTCGTCCTCCTTCTCGTACAGCTGCAGCAGCAGGAGGGCGGCCT
>JAWLGW010001019.1:0-3040 GCA_041690735.1 Planctomycetota bacterium | reverse complement strand
GGCGGCGGCGTGCGCGCCGCCGAGGACGTGGCCGCCTTGCTCGAGGCGGGGGCGGACAAGGTGGGCGTCAACACCGCCGCCGTGCGCCGCCCCGCCCTGCTGAGCGAGCTGGCCCGCCGGTTCGGGCGCCAGTGCATCGTGCTGTCGATCGACGCCCGCCGCCGGCCCGACGGCAGCTTCGAGGCCGTGGTCCTGTCGGGCGGCGAGGGCTCGGGCCGCGACGCGGTCGCCTGGGCCCAGGAGGCGACCGCCCTGGGCGCGGGCGAGGTCCTGCTCACCAGCTGGGACCGCGACGGCACCCGCTCGGGCTACGACCTCGAGCTGCTGCGCGCCGTCGCCGCCGCCGTCGAGGTCCCGGTGATCGCCTCGGGCGGCGCCGACTCGGCCGAGCACATGGCGGAGGCCCTGCAGGCAGGCGCCGACGCGGTGCTGGCGGCGTCGATCTTCCACGAGGCCGCCACCACGGTGGCCGCGGTCAAGGAGGCCCTGGCGGCGCGGGGCGTGGAGGTGCGTCGGTGATCGTCCCCTCGATCGACCTCATGGGCGGCCAGACCGTGCAGCTGGTGGGCGGCAAGGAGAAGGCCCTCGACGCCGGCGACCCCCGCCCCCTCGCCGACCGCTTCGGCCGGGTGGGCGAGATCGCAGTGGTCGACCTCGACGCCGCCCTCGAGCAGGGGAGCAACGAGGCCCTGATCGAGGAGCTGCTCACCCGCGCCCGCTGCCGGGTGGGCGGCGGGATCCGCAGTGTGGAGCGGGCCCGCAGCTGGCTCGACCGCGGGGCCGCCAAGGTGATCCTGGGGACCGCCGCTCGCCCCGAGGTCCTGCGCGAGCTGCCGCGCGAGCGCACGATCGCCGCCCTGGACTGCGACCGGGGCGAGGTGGTGGTGCGCGGCTGGCGTCACGGCACGGGGCAGCGGGTCGAAGAGCGGCTGACCGCCCTGCGCGAGCTGGTGGGCGGGTTCTTGATCACCTTCGTGGAGCGCGAGGGGCGCATGGGCGGCGTCGACCTGACCGAGGTGGAGCGCCTGGTCGAGCTGGCGAAGCCGGCGCGCCTCACCGTCGCCGGCGGGGTCACCACCGCCGAGGAGCTGGCGGCGATCGACCGCCTGGGCGCCGACGCGCAGGTGGGCATGGCCCTGTACACCGGCCGGCTGAGCCTGGCCGACAGCGTGGCGGGGCTCCTCACCAGCGACCGCCCCGACGGCCTGTGGCCCACGGTGGTCAGCGACGCCCGCGGGGTGACCCTGGGCCTGGCGTACTCCAACCGCGACAGCCTGGCGGCGGCCCTGGAGGAGGGCCGCGGCGTGTACTGGTCGCGCCGCCGCGGCCTGTGGCGCAAGGGCGAGTCGTCGGGCGCCACGCAGGAGCTCCTGGGCGTCGACGTCGACTGCGACCGCGACGCCCTGCGGTTCCGGGTCCGTCAGGCCGAGCCGGGCTTCTGCCACGAGGCCACCTGGACCTGCTTCGGCGCCGAGAACGGCGCCGGCGGCGGGCTGGGCGAGCTGGCCCGGCGGGTGACGCAGCGGCTGGCCGAGGCGCCGGCGGGCTCCTACACCCGGCGGCTGCTGGACGACCCCGCGCTGCTGCGCAGCAAGCTGCGCGAGGAGGCGGGGGAGCTCGCCGACGCCGGCAGCCCGGCCGAGGTGATCCACGAGGCGGCGGACGTCCTGTACTTCTCACTGGTGGCCATGGCTCGGTCGGGCGTCGACCTCGAGGCGGTGGAGGCGGAGCTCGACCGGCGCGCCCTGCGGGTGGTGCGGCGTGCGGGCGACGCCAAGCCAGAGACCGGCACCGAGGGGGAGGGCGCGTGAGCGACCTGTGGCGGCGCGCTCGCCCCGACGAGGTCGAGCGGTTCGTGCGCGACCCGGTGGACGCGGACACGCTGCGCCGCGCGGGCGAGATCGTCGAGGACGTGCGGACCCGGGGGGAGGCGGCCCTGCGGGAGCACGCCGAGCGGCTGGGGGACGTCGCCCCGGACGCCCCGCTCCTGATCGAGCGCCCGCAGCTCGAGGCCGCGCTGTCGGCGCTGGAGCCTGCCCAGCGCGAGACGCTGGAGCGCACCGCCGCGCGGGTGCGCGCCTTCGCCGACGCCCAGCGCGCCTGCCTGTCCGACCTCGAGCACCCGCTCCCGGGCGGCGCCGCGGGACACACGGTCGCGCCCGTGGAGGTGGCCGGCTGCTACGCGCCCGGCGGCCGGTTCCCCTTGCCGTCCTCGGTCCTCATGACCGCGGTCACCGCGCGGGCCGCGGGCGTGGAGCAGGTGATCGCGGCCTCGCCGCGGCCGGCGGCGGCGACGCTGGCCGCCGCGGCGGTGGCGGGAGCGGACGCGCTCCTGGCCGTGGGCGGCGCCCAGGCGATCGCGGCCCTGGCGTACGGCGCGGGCGACCTGGTCCCCGCCTGCGACGCCGTCGTGGGCCCCGGCAGCGCCTGGGTGACCGCCGCCAAGCAGCTGGTCGCGGGGCGCGTCGCGATCGACATGCTGGCCGGCCCCTCCGAGCTGGTGGTCCTCGCCGACGGCGCCGCCGACCCGGCGCGGGTCGCCGCCGATCTGCTGGCGCAGGCGGAGCACGACGTCCTCGCCTGGCCGATCCTGGTCACCACCGACGCCGCGCTCGTCGAGCCGGTCGAGGTCGAGCTCGCCCGGCAGCTCAGCGACCTCCCCACCGCCGACACCGCCCGGGCTGCCCTGCGCAGCGGCCTGTGCGTGGTGGCCGGCGACCTCGAGGAGGCGATCGGCGTGTGCGATCGCCTGGCGCCCGAGCACCTGCAGGTCGTGGTGGAGGACCCCGCGGCCGTCGCCCCGCGCCTGCGCCACTACGGCGGCCTGTTCCTGGGCGAGGCCAGCGCCGAGGTCCTGGGCGACTACGGCGCGGGCCCCAACCACACCCTCCCCACCGGCGGCACCGCCCGCTGGACCGGGGGCCTGAGCGTGCTGACCTTCCTGCGGGTCCGCACCTGGCTGCGGATCGACGACCCCCAGGCCGCGGCCGAGCTCACCCGCGACGCGGTCGCCCTGGCGCGCATGGAGGGCCTCGAGGCC
>JAWLGW010001018.1:1642-3049 GCA_041690735.1 Planctomycetota bacterium | reverse complement strand
GCTGCCCAGGCCGTAGTCGACCGCCGCGCCGGTCTCGTCCTGCGCCTCGACGGTCAGGTCGACCAGGACCGGCAGCACGGGCGGCGTGGTGTCGACCACCCGGACCACGAAGCTGTCCGCGGCGCTGTTGCCCTGAAGGTCGGTGGCGGTGCAGGTGACGGTGGTCTCGCCCAGTGGGAAGGCCGCCCCGGGCGGGGGCTGGAAGTCCACCGTGAAGCCGGCGCCCACGTCGTCGCTCGCCACCACCTCGAAGGCGACCTGCGTGCCCGCGAGGTCCGCCTGCTCCACCTCGACGTCGGGCAGCGGCCCCACCACGGGCGGCGTGGTGTCGCCCACGGTGATCGTGACCGTGTCGGGGGCGGAGGAGTGCACCCCGTCGCTCACCACCAGCGTGAAGGTGTGGGTGCCCGCCGGCAGGGCCGCCTCCGGCCGGGCGCCGGTGAGCAGGAGGCCCGCGCCGCTCCAGGTGTAGGTGAGCGGGTCCCCGTCGGGGTCGAAGGAGCCCGTGCCGTCGAGGGACAAGGAGGCCAGGCTCCCGCGCGGCGCGGTCAGGGTCCGGTCGCCGCCGGCCAGCGCCGTGGGCGGGGTGTTGGGGAGGTCGACGCTGAGGATGGTCGAAGCGACCCCCGGCAGCAGGTCGGGCCGCTCGGGCGCGTGCGCCCGGACCGCCAGCACGTAGTCGCCGGGCGTCGCGTGGGGCGTCACCTCCCAGGGAATCGCGACCGTCTCCCCCGGCTCGAGGGCGATCGGGTCCAGCGGGGTCGCGCTGGCTCCCGCCTCACCCCGCCCCAGGGGCGTGAGCGAGAGGGTGGCGGGCCGTAGGGTCGGGTTGGTGAGGGTCAGCTCGAAGGGCGCCGTCTGGCCGCTGGCCCCCTGGGCCGCCGCGGGCGAGAGGGTGAGGGGGATCGGCACGAGGTCGGTGCTGACCGCCAGGAGCGCGCTCGCCTCCTCGCGCAGCCGCACGTCGTCCTTCGCCACCACCTCCTCGGCGCGGACCGTGACCTCGACGTCCTGGGTGAGCGCGCTGAAGGGCACCGCGATCGAGAGGAGCAGCGTGTCGACGTCGAGGGCCGGGACCAGCACCTCGTCGGGCAGCGAGACCTCGTAGCCGTCTGGCAGCGGGGCGAGCGACAGGTGGAAGGCGGCGTCGTGCTCGCGGACGTTGCGCAGGCGCACGGCGTACAGGGCGGTGCCGCCCGGGACCGCGGCTTGGGCCACCGGCACGACCTCGAGGATCGACTCGCCCTGGATCGAGACCCCCGGCGCCGTCACCAGCGGCGTCACCTGATCGAAGGTGGTGGCGACGAGGTCGGTGCGGCCATTGGCGGTCGCCGCGCTGCCGGTGAGCGGCGTGCTCGTCGCCTCCAGGGCGGAGAGCAGGCGCAGGCCGTTCGGCTGGAGCCCGGT
>JAWLGW010001018.1:0-1632 GCA_041690735.1 Planctomycetota bacterium | reverse complement strand
GGCACGGCGGCGTGCGTGAGCGAGCCGGGCACGAGGGCGCTCGGAGGCAGGGTGCCGAACCGCTGCAGCCACAGGTCCCCGCGCGCCGTGAGGGTGGTGCCCTCGGTCAGGTAGGCGCCGGTCACGCGCGCAAAGCCCAGGTGGTCGAGGACGGCGTTCGCGCTGCCGACGCCCAAGCCGCCGCCGTCGGCGGGGCTGGCGGTCGGTGCGCCTTCGGGCCCGAACGCGAGCACCACCCCGCCGCCCTGGGTGGTCAGCCGACGGGCCAGCAGCTGCGTGTACGCCTCCTGGGCGCAGTCGGTGTGGTCGCGCCAACCCAGGGCGTCGAGGATCACCGCTTCCCGGGCCGTCCGCGCCCGCCAGGTGTCAAGGGCGGCGAGGTCTGTTTGGGAGACGTTGGCGGGCGCCTCGCCGCCGTGGCTGTTCACCAGCCACACCTGCGAGTGATCGAGCCGCAGGTGCTCGGCGATCGCCCCGGGGGTGAGGGCCACCTCGGTCACCTCGTGGCCGCGAGCGCGCAGCGTCCGCCCGTAGGCGGCGAGCTCCTCCGGATCTCCCTCCCCCGCCAGGAGGATCCGCGCCGGCCGCGCCTCCTGCCACACGGGGGCGTCGAACACGTAGATGTTCCGGTCGGAGCTGACGACGTACAGCTCCCCGACGCTCCGGTTGATCGCCACGTCGGTCGCCCCGCCGACGTCGTACAAGCTCAGCTCCACGGTGCTCCGCACGTGGACGCTGGCCTCGCCCACGCACGCCTCCCACACGGTGGTGTCGTTGCTGAGGAACAGGGTCCGTGCCAGCGGGTCGAAGGCGACTCCGTCCGCATGCTCGATCTCGTAGGCCTCGAGGTCGTAGGTGCGGAGGCGAGGCCCGCCGGGCCCGCAGCGGAACAGGCGGTTCTCGCTGTTGTCGGTGATCCGGAGGTTCCCCTCCCCGTCGACCGCCACCCCGGTGGGCGAGAACACGCCGAGGGTGCGCAGGTCGTGGCTCGCAACCAGCTCGCCGGTGGCCGTCACCTCGACAGCCCGGTCTGCGGTCGGGTCGACCACCAGCACCGTCCCGCGCTCGGGGTGGGGCGTGACGCCCTGAGGGTTGGTCAGTCCGTGGACCCCGACCGAGAAGGTGGAGCTGGGCAGCCCGCCAGGGGCCATGGCGAACAGTCGATTCTCGCCGTTGTCCGCGGCTCGTAGGTTCGTCCCGTCGAAGGTGAGCCCGGTCGGAGAGAAGCTCCCGAACGCTCGCGTCGAGAAGGTACGCTGCAGCAAGCCGTCACGGGTGAGCTCGAACACCTGGTCCGTCCCGACGTCGCTCGCGTACACGGTCCCGCCTGTCCCCGCCGCGACACCTTGCAGGCTGGTGGCGCCCGGCACCGGCCAAGTCACCTCGCTCAGCCCCCCCGGCGCCATGGTGAACAGCCGGTTCTCCGCGCTGTCTGCGGCCCGGAGATGGGTCCCGTCGAACGTCAGGCCGGCCGGCGAGAAGCTCCCAAACGCCCGGGTCGAGAAGGTGCGCACCAGGCCGCCGTCACGCGTCAGCTCGAACACCTGATCGGTGCCGACGTCGCTCGCGTACACGGTCCCGCCGGTCCCCGCCGCCACGCCTTGCAGGCTCGTGGCGCCCGGCACCGGCCAG
>JAWLGW010001017.1:0-3050 GCA_041690735.1 Planctomycetota bacterium | reverse complement strand
TCGCGGGCCATGGCGCGCAGGCAGATCGCCTCGAGGTCGCGCGGCACCTCCGCCCGCACGCGCGACGGGGGCGGCGGCGCCCGCTCAGCCAGCGCCCCCACCACCTGCGCCACCGAGCCCTGGTAGGGCGGCTGCCCGCTCAAGCCGTGGTACAGGAGCGCGCCGAGGGCGTACACGTCGACCGCGGGATCGACGCGGTCGGCCCCACCGCTCAACTGCTCGGGCGCCATGTAGGCGGGCGTCCCCACCCACTCGCCGGTACGGGTGAGGCGATCGCCGCTCAGGCTTCGGGCCAGCCCGAAGTCCGCCAGCCGAGGCCGGTCCGCCGCGTCGATCAGCACGTTGGCCGGCTTGAGGTCGCGGTGGACCACCCCCTCGGCGTGACAGGCGGCGAGGGTGCGCGCCAGGCTCAGGGCCCACCGCGCCAGGCGCTCCGGAGCCGGCGGCCCCTGCGCGAACACCGCCGCCAGGTCCGACCCCTCCACCAGCTCCATGACGCAGAAGGGGACCTCGCCGTCGCGGACCAGGTCGTGCACCCGCACCACCCCGCCGTCGCGATCGACCCGCGCCGCCAGCCGCGCCTCCCGCTCGAAGCGCAGCAGGTCGATCGCCCCCACCGCCTCGGGGAGCAGGACCTTGACCGCCACGGGCGCGTCGCGCCCGAGGTCGTGCGCGCGCCACACGGCGCCCATGCCGCCCTGCCCCAGCGGGCGCTCCAGTCGCACCCGCCCCGCCAACACCTCGCCCGCCCGCAGCCGCCGCACGGAGGACAGGGTAGCGGGTCGGGTCCGCGTCGCGCTCGCGCCCGAGCACGGGCTCGTTCCCGAGATACGATGGCGGCATGAAGGCGCGGTACGACCGGCACTGGATGCTGTGGGACGGCGGGTGAGGCTTCTGACGCCGCTGCGCCGCCTGGGTCAGGTGGCTCGACAAGGAGGAGCGGATCCGGGTGGCGCCCTTTCAGCTGGCGCCCTCGCCGCCCATGACCCCCGAGCTGCGGGGGGCCTGCGCCCGGGCGGTCCACGTGGTGACGCGGGAGGGGGAGGTGCTGCGCGCCGGTCGGGCCTCGCTGTTCGTCCTCAGGGAGCTGGGCTACCGGCGCACCGCCCGCTTCTTCTCCTTGCCCCCGCTGCTGCTGCTGGTCGAGATCGGCTACTGGATCGTGGCCCGCAACCGGCGGCTGGCGGGGAAGCTGATTCGCCGCTGGCCACCCGGGTACGGACCCGACTTCCAGGCGCTGCCGTGAGCGGCCGCTAGCGTGGCCGAGGCGGAGCGGCGGGAGCTCGAGCGTCGCCTCCGCAGCGGAGACGTGGCGGCGGCCGAGCGGCTGCTGGCGCTGGCCGTGCGCGAGGGGCGGCTGACGGGCGCGCCGCTGCGGCTCCTGGCCGAGCTCGATCTGCCGTCTGCCCGGGAGGCGTTCGCTCGGGCGGAGCCTTCCTGGCGTCCGCTCCCGTCTCTGGACGCTCCGGCCGCGCGTCCCCTGTTCGACGCCTGCCTGCCCTCGCTGACGGTGCGGCTGGCGGCGACCGCGGCGCGAGCCGCGCTGGAGCGGTCTTGGGCCGGGCGCTGGCTGCCGCCGCTCCCGGACAGGGGCAGCTCGCTGCTGCTCGTGCAGGGAGGTGCGCCGCCGACGGTGCTCCACCTCCCCGAGGGGAGCGCCCACGTGCTGCCGAGGGCGAGCTCCCCGCACGACCCCGCGCTGGAGCGGGGTCACGCGCGGGTGCAGGTCCGCTCCGACCGGCTGGAGGTCGTGCCGCTGAGCGGGCAGGTGTGGGTCGACGGCGCGCGCGTCTACCGCCCGGCCCACGTGCCGCCCCGGCTCCGTGATCGCGCTCACCAACGACACCTGGCTGGCGCCGCTGACGGTGGCGCCGCCCCCGGAGCCTGCGGCCTCGCTGGCGGCGGCCGAGGTCTGGGCCGCCGCGCCGACCGCGGAGAGCGCTCGCGACGCCGCCCTGGCCGCGAGGCGGGCGCGGGCCGCAGGCGACGTGTCCCGCGCGCTCGAGCGGCTGGCGGGCACCCCCGAGGCGGCCCTCCGCTGTGAGGCGGCTGCGTACGCCGCCTTCGCGGCCGCCGCGGCGGCCGACGCCGCCTCCTCGCCCCCCGACACCCGGACGAGCTCCGTCCTGGCGGCCCTGCACCTGGCTCGCCTGGCGCTGCACGAACCGGACGCGCCCCGCGGCGCGGCGCGGGCGGCGCTGCACGCGGCGCTGCGCGAGGCCCTTGTGCCGGACCTCCTGTTGGGGGCCGCGCCGTAGCGGCTGCGCCGCCGTGGCATACTCCGACCCGAGGCACCATGGCCGACCCCGAGCGCGAGTCCCGCGCGAACGAGAAGAAGGGCGCCAAGTGGATCCGCGCGATCCGCTTCCAAGCCGGGGACACCCCGGGTCGTGGGAGCAGCGCGGCTGTTCGGACGTCGGCGACCCCTGGACCGACGACCGCTACCGGGGGAGGGAGGCCGTGAGCGACGCCGCCTTCTGGGACCAGCGCTACTCGGGGCCCGACCTGCTGTGGGGGGCCGGTCCCAACCGGTTCGTGGCGGCCGCGCTGGCGCAGGCGCGGCCCACCGGGCGGGCCCTCGACCTCGGCTGCGGCGAGGGGCGCAACGCGATCGCCCTCGCCGAGTGGGGCTGGCCGGCCACCGGCGTCGACTTCTCGGCCGTGGCCCTGGAGCGCGCCCGCCGCCTGGCCGCCGAGCGCGGCGTGGAGGTGGAGTGGGTCCAGGCCGACGTCACCCGCTGGCCTGCGCCGCCGGCGGCCTTCGACCTGGTGGTGGTCGCCTACCTGCACCTGCCGCCCGCGGCCTTCGCGGCCGCGCTGGACGGGGCGGCCGCCGCTCTGGCTCCAGGGGGCGCGCTGTTCGCCGTGGGCCACGCCCGGCGCAACCTCGAGGAGGGAGTGGGGGGCCCGCGCGACGCCGGAGTGCTGTGGGACCCCGACGAGCTCGCCAGTCTGCTGGACGCGCGCGGCCTCACGGACGTGCGCGTCGAGGAGGCCCTGCGCCCGGTGGAGGGCGCCCCCCGGCCGGCGATCGACCTGGTGGCCCGGGG
>JAWLGW010001016.1:0-3057 GCA_041690735.1 Planctomycetota bacterium | reverse complement strand
CTACCCCCCACGGTCGGGCGGCCGGATCGGCGAAGCCCGCGAACAGGAGGGCCGCCGGCGCCAGCAGCGCCCACAGGGCGGCGAGGCCCACCGAGGCGGGATCCAGCCGCCGTCCTTCGCCCTGGTCCGAAATGACGCCCTCCCCGCCCGGCTGCCTCAGCCCCGGTCGTCGAAGTATCCCTGTACGCCCCGCGCCATGGACTGCAGGTTGGGGACGATCATGCTGACCACGAACTGCTCGACGGTCCCGCGCAGCTTGCCGGCGAGGAGCCGCGGCACCCCCGGGAGCCGCTCCGGATACACCCGCAGGTCGCCCTTGATCGCGATCGTGCAGCGCCCCTCGCCCGCGTCCAGGATGGATGTGGTCCCGGTGCATTCGAACAGCGAGCCCCCCACCGCGGGCTCGAGGCGCCACTCGGCGCGCGCGGGCCCCTCCGCGAACCAGGTGGCGTGGTCCTTCCAAGTGATGGTCTCGGGCTTGATGAACTTCTGGGCCACCTGCGGCACCTTGTCCTGCGAGCCGCGCCACTCGTTGAGGATGAACACGCTCCCGTCGGCGTTCTCGCGCCGCTCGAGGACGGTGATCGCCTCCACGTCACCGAGGTAAGGCACCAGCGCCGGCATGTCGTCGCGAATGAGCTCGAACACCGCCCGCTGAGGGTGGCTGACGGCGTCCTTGGTGGTGAACTCCATGGCACCTCCGGCGGCCGCCGAATGTAACGGCTCCTCCTTACGCCCTCCAGCCAGCGGCGTTGAAAGCGGAACGAAACCGAGGAGCGCCAGGCTCCGGCGGCCGAGGACCGTCGCGCGACGAACCGCCGGCCGCACCCAACAGGTCCCCTGAGCAGGACGCGAAATCCGCGATCTCCTCGCTTCCTCCTCACCGCGAGCCAGCCGCAGGAGTTGCAGCGGCGGGCGGCCCGGGCACGCACCTCGCGAAGGGCAGCCGCGGAAGGACCGGAGGGAGGACTCCATGATGCGAACGTTGCTTGGTTCTGCGGCCACGGCCACCTCGCTGGCGCTGGCCTCGGCGGCGCTGGTGGCGGGCTGCGCCGATGGGCGCCAGGAGGGGGCCGGGCCCTCGGCCACTCTCGCCGCAGGCTCGACCGCGCCTGCGCCCGTAGCGGTGACGGCGGAGGGGGACGCGGCCTCCACGGCGCTCGCCGCCGACGAGGTGGCGGGGTGGGGCGAGGTGCAGGCCGGCACCGACGCCGCCGGGAACCCGACCCTGGTGATCGCCGAGGACGGCGGCCGGACGCTGGCCGTGGCCGACGCCGACGCCCTGCGGCGCGCCGGCGTGACGGCGGGCGACGTGGTCTCGTTCCGGGGGCGCCTGCTGGCGGGCTCGAGCGCGGGGGACGCGGTGCGGGTCGACGCGGTGGCGCCCTCGGCGCCGGTCCTGAGCTACGCCAACCCGGCGGCCCTCGCCCGGGCGACGGCGGCCGTCGAGGCCACCGTCGCGACGCTGGGGCCGGCGGCGGCGGCGGGTCCGATCGACCACGCTGCCAGCTCCGCACCCCAGCCCGCACCCTGGGCTTCCCGTCACGGGCTCAGCTCGGCCGCCTACCAGCAGCGCGTGGACGAGCTGGCCGCGCAGGGCTTCCGCCCCGTCGCCGTCCACGCTCGAGGCGCCCTCGGCGACACCCGCTTCACGGCGATCTGGGAGAAGGACGGCCGCGCCTGGGCGGCGCGCCACGACGTGACCAGCGCCGGCTACCAGGCCGAGGTGGAGGCGCTGGCCGCCAAGGGACTGCGGGTGCTGACCGTGAGCGCCTACGGCGACTATCCCAGCGAGCGCTACGTGGCGACCTTCGTCAAGGACGGCCGGCCCTGGATCGCGCGCCACCGCCTGACCGCCAGCCAGTACCAGCAGGAGTTCGTGGCGCAGGCGGCGGCGGGGTTCCGGCCGACCTGGGTGTCGGTGATCGGCGAGGGGAACGACGCCCGCTTCGCCGCGGTGTGGGTCAAGGACGGCCGCGGCTTCTACGGGATCCACCACGCCGACGGCGACCGGTTCTACGAGGAGCGGCAGCGCCTGGCGAAGGAGGGCTTCCGCCCGGTGTGCCTGAGCGAGTACGGGGGTCGGTACGCGGCGCTGTGGGTCGCGGACGCCGAGCACCACTTCGCCTTCTACCGCCAGACCTCCAGCCGCTACACCACCCTCAGCAACCACCTGGCGCGCGATGGCTTCCGCCCCGCCTGCGCGATCGAGGTGAAGACCTCGGCCGGCGTGCGGTACACCTCGCTGTGGAAGCGCGACCCGGGCCAGCCCTCCCTGCGCCTGTCGGGCGCGGCGGTGCCCGAGCTGGCGGCGGTGGAGCAGGCGGTCGCCGGCGCGGTCCGGCAGAAGAACGGCACCTGCGCCGCCCTGGCCGTGGCGAAGGACGGACGCCTCCTCTACTCCCGCGGGTTCACCTACGGCCCCAGCACGCACGCGGTCACGCCGCCCAACGCGCGCTTCCGCATCGCCTCGGTCAGTAAGCCCCTCACGGCGATCGCGATCCTGCAGCTGGTCGAGCGGGGCGAGCTGTCGCTCGACGACACGCTGGCCGACCTCTTCGTGGAGGTGCGCCCCAAGAAGCTGCTCCCCTGGCTGAACCTGACGGTCCCCGCCACCGCGGACCCCCGGTTCGGCCAGGTCACGGTGCGTCAGCTGCTGCAGCACCGCGGCGGCTGGGACCGGGGCAAGGAGGAGGATGGGGGCCAGGGGTTCGATCCCATGTTCCGCGACTGGCACATTCGCAAGGAGCTGGGCGTCGACCTGCCCACCGCGCCCTGGGACGTGATCCGCTACATGATGAAGCGGCCGCTCATGCACGCCCCCGGGTCGAAGTACGTCTACTCCAACTTCGGCTACTGCCTGCTGGGGCGCGTGATCGAGCGGGTGACCGGTCAGAGCTACGAGGCCTACGTCCGGGCGCAGGTGGCGCAGCCGGTCGGCGCGGCCAGCCTGCGGGTGGGTCACTCGCTGCTGGACCGGCGCCTCCCCCGCGAGGTGGTGTACGTCAGCGACCCCAACTTCGCCTCCTGGAACGTCATGGGCGACGGCGACCTGAC
>JAWLGW010001015.1:0-3061 GCA_041690735.1 Planctomycetota bacterium | reverse complement strand
GCACCCCCTGCGGGGGGGCCCCGCGCCCCGCTACCGGCCGCCGCCCCGCCCCGATGGCGCTCGCTTCGGCCGACTCCCCGCCTAGAATTCCTTCCCAGGAGGCCTCGTGAACAACACGCCGGTCATGATCCTCGCGGGGGGCAAGGGGTCCCGGCTCGGTCCGCTCACCACCCACCGGGCCAAGCCCGCGGTGCCGTTCGGGGGCCGCTACCGGATCATCGACTTCGTCCTCAGCAACTTCCTCAACTCGGGCTACCGCCGCATCTACGTGCTGACCCAGTACATGGCGCACAGCCTGATTCGGCACCTGACCCGCAACTGGTCCACGGCCTCGGGCATGTTCCTGGAGGTGACGCCGGCCCAGATGCGCAAGGGCGACTTCTGGTATCGCGGCACCGCCGACGCGGTCTACCAGAACCTGCACCTGCTGGCGGAGTCGTCGGCCAACAACGTGGCCGTGTTCGGCGGCGACCACATCTACAAGTTCGACGTGGCGCAGATGGAGCGCTACCACGACGACCTGCAGGCCGACCTGACCGTGGCCGCCTTCCCGGTGCCGCGGGAGCAGGCCAGCCGGTTCGGCGTGATCCAGGTGGACGAGCAGTGGCGGATCACCGGCTTCCAGGAGAAGCCGGCCGACCCCACGCCGATCCCGGGTCGCCCCGACACCTGCCTGGTCAGCATGGGGAACTACATCTTCAAGATCCCGGTCCTCGAGGAGCAGGCCCACTGGGTCGTCGAGCGGGAGGACACCAGCTACGACTTCGGCAAGGACATCGTCCCCCAGATGGTCGCCTCGGGGGCGCGGGTCTACGCCTACGACTTCGGGCAGAACCGCATCCAGGGCGAGCCCGAGGACCACGAGCCGTACTGGCGGGACGTGGGGACCATGGACTCCTACTTCGACGCCAACATGGACATCCGCAGCCAGGTCCCGGCGCTCAACCTCTACAACCACCACTGGCGGATCCGCACGGCGCAGCGCCACTACCCGCCGGCGAGGTTCGTACACCACGGCGCCCTCGGGCCGGCCGAGGTGATCGACAGCCTGATCTGCGAGGGCTCGATCGTGTCGAGCGCCGCGCTGCGCCGGGTCCTGCTGGGGTACGACTGCTTCGTCCACGCCGAGAGCGTGACCGTGGACTCGGTGCTGCTGTCGGGCTGCAACGTGGGCGCCGGGGCGCGCCTGCGGCGGGTGCTGTGCGACAAGAACTGCAGCATCGAGCAGGGGGCGGTGATCGGCTACGACCCCGAGGCGGACCGGGAGCGGTTCCCGTTCATCAGCGAGTCGGGGGTGATCGTGCTGCCCAAGGGGACCCGGGTCCCCAAGGAGGGGCCGATCAAGCTGGCCCACGACATGGCGGACCTGTTGATCAACGACCCCGTCACCCACGACACCATGACCGCCTTCGAGGGGCGCTACACCACCCTCAAGCGCGACCGCCACAGCCACATCTCGGCCGGTCCCCGCTACCGGCTGTTCGGTCCCAGCGCGTGAGGGTCTGCTTCGTCTCGGCCGAGGCCGCCCCGTGGGCCAAGACCGGCGGCCTGGGTGACGTGGTGGGCTCCCTGCCGGCGGCCCTGAAGCGGGTGCACCCCGACCTGCAGGTGTGCGTGGTCCTCCCCTTGTACGAGCGGGTGCGCGCCGCCCTGCGCGAGCGCGGGATCACGCCCGAGAAGACCGACATCCAGGTGGCGGCCCGGCTGTTCGGCCGCCCCGAGGTGGGACGGATCCAGCGGTGGGTGGACGCGGACGGCGTGGTGTGGGGCTTCCTCGAGCACCACGGCTTCTATCACCGACGCGGCCTGTACGGCGACGACCACGGCGAGTACTTCGACGCGCCGGCGCGGTTCGCCTTCCTGTGCCGCGGCGCCCTCGACGGGGCCCCGCGCCTGCTGGGCGGGTCCCCCGACGTGTTCCACTGCCACGACTGGCACACCGGCGCCCTGCCGATGTACCTGCGCAGCCGCTACGCCCCCGCCTACCCCCGCACCTCCTCGGTGCTGACGATCCACAACCTGGCGTATCAGGGGGTGTACGACAAGCGGGTGGTGCCCGGGATCGGCCTGGGGTGGGACCTGTTCCACGTGGACGGCGCCGAGTTCTACGACCACGTCAACCTGCTCAAGGGCGGGGTCGCCTACGCCGACGCCACCACCACCGTCAGCCCCACCTACGCGCGGGAGATGCTCTCGCCCGAGGGGGGCTTCGGCCTCGACGCCTTCCTGGGGGCCCGGGCCCGCCGCTTCCGGGGGATCCTCAACGGCCTCGGTCCCGAGCAGCGCTCGCCCCACGCCGACCCCCACCTGCCGGCGCACTACGACGTGAGCGACCTGTCGGGCAAGCACCGCTGCCGCGAGCGCCTGCTGGCCGAGGTGGGGCTGCGCACCAACTACGGCGAGGCGGTGATCGGCGTCGTGTCGCGGTTCGTGGGCCAGAAGGGGCTCGACATCGTGGCCGACATCGTGCCGGGCCTGGCCCTGCTGGGCGCGCGCCTGGTGGTGCTCGGCAGCGGCAGCCGAGTGCTCGAGGACCGCTTCCGGCAGCTGGCGATCCAGTACCCCGAGCACCTGGCCCTCAAGACCGCCTTCGACCCGGCGCTGGCCCAGCGGATCTACGCCGGCAGCGACATGTTCCTGGTCCCCAGCCGGTTCGAGCCCTGCGGCCTCACCCAGATGCAGGCCATGGCCTACGGCAGCGTGCCGGTGGTCCGGGCCGTGGGCGGCCTGCGCGACACCGTGCTCGACCCCCACGAGGTGGGCGACCGGGCCACCGGGTTCGTGTTCTTCGACTTCAGCGCCGACGCCCTGTACGGCGCCCTGTCCCGGGCGGTGCTCACCTTCCGCAACGCGCCGCAGGTGTGGCAGGTGCTGGTGCGCAACGGCATGACCCGCGACGCCACCTGGGAGACCTCGGCCCGCCGCTACCTGGAGCTGTACGCCGAGGTCCGCTGCTAGCGGTTCGCTCGCGACACGCAAGGCAGTCCCTCGACAACGGCGTTGACGGCCTGGTCGCGCTCCTCCGCGAGTTCCTCCGGGAGTGGCCTTGGCACCTCGTTTG
>JAWLGW010001014.1:0-3062 GCA_041690735.1 Planctomycetota bacterium | reverse complement strand
CCTTGAAGCGACGCAGGCTGTCCATGGGACCCTGCCACAGGATGATCCCGTCGCGGACGAGGCGCAGGAGCGCGTTGCGGCGCACCACCCCCGACTCGACGAAGCAGCCCGCGATGTTGCCCAGCCGCGAGCTCTTGAACACCTTGCGGACCTCGACCTGCCCGATGACCTCCTCGACCTCGTCCGGCTCGAGGGTGCCGGCCATGATCTCCTTCACGCCGTCGAGCAGCTCGTAGATCACCCGGTAGGTGCGGATCTCCACGTTCTTGTCGCGGGCGAGGTTGCGGGCCTGGCTGTCGGCCGTGACGCCGAAGCCGATCACGACCGCCTGCGAGGCGGTGGCCAGCAGGACGTCGGCGGTGGTGATCCCGCCCACGCCGTCGCGGATCACCTTGCAGCGGACCTCGTCGGTGGAGAGGTTCGCCAGCTCGCGCTTGAGCACCTGCAGCGACCCCTGCACGTCCGTCTTGAGGACGATCGGGACGTCCGTGACCTCCTGGGCGGCGATCGCCTTGAAGATCCCCTGGGCGTCGGTCGGGATGTGGTCGAAGCCGCCGACCCCGCCCTCCTTGCGGGCGTGCTCCTCGCGCTCGGCGAGGATGTCCTTGAGCTCGCTGTCCTTCTCGACCACGTAGAAGCGGTCGCCCGCCTCGGGGACGTCGTCGAAGCCGAGGACCTCCACCGGAGTGCCAGGCCCGGCCTCCTTGATCGTCTGACCCTGGTCGTTGTTCATGCGGCGGACCTTGCCGCCGCGCGTGCCGGCCAGGATCGGGTCGCCCTTCTGGAGGGTGCCGTCCTCGACGAGCAGGGTGACCACGGTGCCGCGCCCGACCGTCTTCTTGGCCTCCAGCACGGTGCCGCGCGCCCGCTTGTTGGGGTTCGCCTTGAGCTCGAGCAGCTCCGCGTAGGTGGTGAGCGTCTCGAGCAGGTCGTCGATCCCCTCGCCGGTGATCGCCGAGCAGGGCACGACCTCGACCTCACCCCCGTACTCCTGCGGGAGCATGCCCTCGATCTGGGACAGGTCCTGGAGCACCTTCTGCAGGTTGGCGTCCTTCTTGTCGATCTTGTTGGCGGCCACGATGATGTGCGCGTCGGCCGCCTGCGCGTGCTGGATCGCCTCCTTGGTCTGCGGCATGACCCCGTCGTCGGCGGCGACCACCAGCAGCACGAAGTCGGTCACGTTGGCGCCGCGGATCCGCATCTCGGTGAACGCGGCGTGGCCGGGCGTGTCGATGAACGTGATCTTCTTCTCGCCGTGCTGGGCGACGTAGGCGCCGATGTGCTGGGTGATCCCGCCGGCCTCCTGGCCGGTGACCGGCTTCTTGGCCTTGCGGATGTAGTCCAGCAGCGACGTCTTGCCGTGGTCGACGTGACCGAGCACCGCCACGACCGGCTGCCGCGACTCGAGGTCCTGATCGTCGTCCTCTTCCTGCTCCATCTCGACGATCACGTCCTCGGCGGTCTCCTCGTCGGTGACCGTGATGTCGATGTTCCAGTTGAGGCCGATGGCCTCGATCGCCTCCTGGGGCACCGGCTCGTTCTGGTTGAGCATCATGCCCTGCTTCATGAGGAAGCCCATGATCTCGGTGATCCGGATGGCGAGCTCGGCCGACAGGTCCTTGAGGCTGATCGGCATCACGATGGTCGCGGCCTCGGGCCGCACCACGTTCACGTTGCGGCGCCCGGCGCCGCGGCGCTTCTTGCCCGGGCTCTTGATCCAGCGCTCGCGCTCCTGCATGCGCCGCTCGAGCCGCCGGCCGCGCCCCATGCTCCCGCCGCCGCCCGCGCGCCGGGTGGTCTGCTTGCCCCGCTTGGTGGGCGAGACGGCGGTCCGGCTGCCGCGCTTGCGGTCGGCGAGGCCCGCCAGGTCGGCGGGCGGAGCGAGCTCTCGCGCGTCGACGGGCGGGCCCGCGGGACCGGAGCGGCGCGGAGGCCGGCGCTGCTGCTGGGTGGGGTCGAAGCCGGGCGCGAAGCCGCGGAAGCCGGCGGCCACGCCCTTGGGGGCATCGGGCCGGGCGTCGTCCTTCTTCTTGGGCACAGGGGCGCCGCGGGGCGCCTCCGCGCGGGCAGGGGCCGCCTCGGCGGCGGCGCTGGGCGCTGGCTGCGCGGCCTCGGCCGCCGCCGCCGCGGTCGGCTCTGCCGCCGCGGTCGCCTCGGCCTGCGCGGCCTCCTCCTGCTCGGTGACCGCGGCCTCGGGCTCGTCGTAGAGCGCCGCCTCGGCGCCGTCGCCGTCGTGCGACGCGCCCTCGGGGAACTCGATCTCCTCCGGCGGCTCGGCGAACAGGCCCGCGCCGACGAGGGCCTCGCGCAGCTCGGGGACCTCGTCGTCCTCGACCTCGGCGAAGTGATTCTTCAGGCCCTTGCGGCCAGACTCGTGGAGCGCCTCCAACAACGCGGTGGAGGAGACATCCCACTCGTGGGCCAGGTGGTAGAGACGGACCTTCATGTACGGTTTCTAAGCCTCTTTCGCGCTTGCTCTGCGGGGCCTCGCCCCGCCCTCTGCTCGGAAGTCGACGCCCTCAGGCCTCGCCCCCGTCATCTTCGATGTCACCCTCGGCGGCGGGCTGCCCCTCGGTCGGCCCCTGCGGGAGCACGGCGGCGGCGGTCTCGGCCGCCGTCTGCTGCACCGGGGGCCGATCGCGGGACCCGTCGTATTCGACCTGGAACCGCTCCTCGTACGCGTCGGGGGTGCCGGTCACCAGGTCGATCGCCCACCCCGTGAGCCGCGAGGCGAGGCGGACGTTCTGTCCGCGGCGCCCGATCGCGAGCGAGAGCTGGTCCTCCTCGACGAACACCTTGGCGTGCTTCGTCTCGTAGTCCAGCTCGATCGCGTTCACGATCGCCGGCTTCATGGCGTTCATGATGTAGACCTCTTGCGACTCGTTCCAGCGCACGATGTCGATCTTCTCGCCGTTGAGTTCATCGACGATGTTCTTGATGCGCGAGCCGCGGATGCCGACGCACGCGCCCACGCAGTCGACCTTGTGGTCGATCGACTGGACGGCCACCTTGGCGCGGTGGCCCGGGTCGCGGGCCAGCTCCTTGATCTCGATGATCCGCTC
>JAWLGW010001013.1:0-3064 GCA_041690735.1 Planctomycetota bacterium | reverse complement strand
CAGGCCGAGTCGGGCGCCCTCACCCCCGCGCCCGCCGCCGGCGGCGGGGGCGCGGTCGACGTGGAGGAGATCTCGGCCCGCGCGGCCGAGAACGCCCTGGCCGCCGTTCGGGCCGAGCTGCCGGTGGTGGCGGGCGACCTGGCGCGCGAGGCGGACGGTCCGATCCTGGCGGCGGTGAACGCCCGCCTGGCGGGGCTGCAGCCCGAGGCGCTGATCCAGCAGGTCCTGGAGCGGGTCGGCGCGAGCGCGCCCGCCGGCAACGGCGGCGGCGCCGCGGCCGCCGCCCCCGAGCTCGCCGAGCGGCTCGAGACCCTCGAGCAGGCGATCCAGGAGCTGTACGACCAGTGGAACGAGCTCGACCTCGAGGGGCGGCGGGGCGGTGAGGGCGGCGCCGCGCCCGACGGCGAGCCGCTGCGTCAGGCGCTCCAGGCCCAGCTGAGCGAGGCGGAGGCGGCGGTGCAGCAGGCCGCCGCCCGGGCGATCGAGGAGGCGCAGCCGCGCCTCGCCAGCGAGGCGGACGCGCGCCTGTCGGAGCGGCTGGAGGCCCTCGACCTCGAGGGGCTGGCCGAGCGGGTGGCGGCGGGGGCTCGCGAGCGGCTCGACGGCGAGGCGCTGCGCAGCGAGCTGGTGAGCGGCGCCCGCGAGGCGCTGGCGAGCGAGCTGAGCGAGCAGCTGGGCGCCTCGCTCCTCGAGCGGCTGCGCGCCGAGCTGCCGGACGGCGACGCGCTGGCGGGGCAGGCCGAGGCCCGCGCTCGTGAGGCCGTCGCGGAGGCGCTGAGCGGGGTGAAGCAGGAGCTGCCCGATCCGGCGGCGATCGTCGCCGAGGCGGACGAGCGCGCGCGGGCGGCGGTCGCTGAGGCGCTCGCCGCCGTGCGGAGCGAGCTGCCCGACGCGGCGGCGATCGTGGCCCAGGCGGACGAGCGCGCCCAGGCGGCGGCCGCCGAGGCGACCGAGCGCCTGCGGGGCGAGGTGCGCGCCCAGCTCGAGGCGCGGCCAGCGGCCCCGAGCGCCGACGAGCTGACGGAGAGCGCCGCCGAGCGGGTGCTCGAGGCGGTCGAGGGTCGCCTGGAGGACATCGAGGCCCGCCTGGAGCGGGTGGAGAAGGCCGCCGCCGGCCTGGCCCAGCAGGCAGGGGACGCCGCGGCGCAGTCCCTGGTGCCCCGGCTGGAGGCCCTCGAGGCGCGGCTGAGCGAGCTGCCGCCCCCGCTCGACGAGGCGGCCCTGGCCCAGCAAGCCGTCGCCGCTGCGGCGCAGGGCCTCGGCCCTCGCCTCGCGGCCCTCGAGGGCCGGCTGGGCGAGCTGCCGCCGCCGGTCGACGCGGTCGAGGTCGCGCAGCAGGCGGCCGCCGCCGCGGCGCAGGAGCTGGGCGAGCGGGTCGGCGCTTTGGAGGGCCGGCTGGGCGAGCTGCCGCCGCCCGCCGATCCGGCAGCGATCGCCCAGGAGGTGGCCCAGGGTCTGCGCGGCCACCTCGACCAGCGCCTGGCGCAGCTCGACGGGCGGTTCGCCGCGCTCGAGCAGCAGGCGAGCCAGCCGGCGGGACCGAGCGCAGCCGCGACGGAGCAGCTGGAGGGCCTCGAGGCCCGCCTGGCGGGGCTGGAGCAGCAGCTGGCCCTCTCGCAGGCGACGGCGGCGCCGGCCGGGCCGCCGCCCGAGGAGGTGGCCAAGGGCGCCGCGGCCCAGGCCCTGGCGGCGATCGAAGCCCGCCTGGCCGAGGCGAGCGCCGGGCCCGCGCGCGAGGAGGTGGAGGCGATCGCGAAGGCCGCGGCGACGGCGGCGATCGAGGAGCGGGGCCTGGCCGCGCCGCCGCCCACCAAGGGCGCCACCGGCGTGTACGACAAGAAGTTCGTGGCCCTGGCCCGGGAGGTCAAGAACCTCAAGGAGGCGGTGGACGCCGCGGGGGCCGCGGCGAGCGGCGGCGGCGGCGGCGTCGATATCGAGGCCGCGCTGTCGTCGGCGGCCTTCAAGCAGGCCCTCGCCAGGGAGGTCCAGGCCCAGGCCATGACCGGCAGCCTGCCGGGCGTCGCGGCCACGGTCAGCGGCGGCGCGCCGGCGGGCGCGGCAGGCAGCAGCGACGCGGTGGCGCTGATCAACTCGGCGGAGTTCAAGGAGGCCTTCGACACCAAGATCAACCAGGTGCTCAGCTACATCAAAGGCGACGTGGTGCCCAAGGAGGTCAAGAAGGCCATGGGCAGCTGAGCCGGTACACGCACGAGCCGCCGACCTCTCGGCCGGCGGCTCTGCGCTACGTACGGGCTGCGGACGCGACCTACGCTTGCGCCTCGGCGGGCGGCTCGTCTGCGGTCGCCGCGGGCTCCTCGGCCGGGGCCTCCGCCTCGACGACCGCACCCTCGGCGGCCGCCACCGGTGCCTCGGCCGGGATCGCCTGGGCCTCGGCCGACTCCTCGTCGTCCTCGTCGGGCGCGCCGGGCCGGTGCGCCTCGACCAGCTGGATCGCCTGGTGGCGCGTGCGGCGGTCGCGCTTCTTGCGCAGGCGGGGCGGCACGTTCTTCCAGGCCTCGTCCGCCGTGTCCAGGGCGGCCTTGAGCCGGTCGACGTGGCCCACCAACTCGGTCCGCTCGACGGTCAGGCGCTCCTCGAGGGGCGGGACGGCCTCCTCGGCCTGCGCCAGCTCGCGGGTCGCCCGCTCCAGCGCCTCCTGCGCCTCGCGCAGCGCCTGCTCCGCGTCCTCCTTCGACCGCCGGGCGAACTTGAGACGACGGCGCCGGTCGCGCAGGCGCTGCTTGGTGGTGCGCACCTGGGCGTTGAAGGTCTGGCTCTCCGCGAGCACCGCCGACAGCGTCTCGTCGGCCTGCTCGAGCGACTCCTTGGCCTCCTTCTTGGCCGCCTTCTTCGCCTCGCGCGCCTCCTCCTCGGCCCGCCGCCGGGCCTCCTTCTCCTCCTTGGCCTTGGCGCCCGCCGCGCGCACGCACTCGCCGCAGCCCCAGGCGCCGAACGCCTCGATCAGCTCCGCCGGGGTCCGGACGTAGGCCTGCTTGCCGTGGGCCTCGCACTCGAGGAACTCTGCCGGGGGCAGCTCACCGTTGAGCTGCTTGGAAGCCTTATC
>JAWLGW010001012.1:0-3064 GCA_041690735.1 Planctomycetota bacterium | reverse complement strand
ACCTGCCGCTGGCCGCTGCGAGCTAGCGAGCGGCGGCCGCGAGCTCCGGGCGTTGCGCCAGCCACTCCTCCAGCTGGTCGGCGCCGCCCACGCGCTCCCCGTCGATGAACACCTGCGGGGTGGTGCTGGCCCCGGCGACCGCCCTGAGGTTGCGCGGGGTGGCGCGGACCTCCTGGTAGCGTAGGCCGCGCTCGTCGAGCAGGCGGCGGGCGCGTGCGCAGTGGCCGCAGCCGGGCTTGGTGAACATGAGGATGTCGCGGGGGCCTTGGAGGTCGGGCGCCAGGTGCCGCAGCATGGTGTCGGCGTCCGAGACGTCGTACGGGTCGCCGGGGCGCTCGGGCTCCACGAACAGCTTCTCGATCACCCCGTCGCGCACCAGCATGGAGTAGCGCCAGGAGCGGGGGCCGAAGCCGAGCTCCGACTTGTCGACCAGCATGCCCATGCGGCGGGTGAAGGTCCCGTTGCCGTCGGCCAGGAAGGTCACGTTCTGGGCATCCTCGGCGCACCGCCAGGCGTCCATGACGAAGGCGTCGTTGACGGACAGGCACACGATCTCGTCCACCCCCTTGCGCTTCAGCTCGTGCGCCAGCTCCTCGTAGCGGGGCACGTGACTGCTCGAGCAGGTGGGCGTGAAGGCACCCGGCAGCGAGAACACCACCACGGTGCGCCCCTCGAACAGGTCCTGGCTGGAGACCCGCTCCAGCTTCCCCTCCCGCAGCACCTCGAAGCTGGCCTCCGGGACTCGCTCGCCCTCGCGCTTGTGCTCCATGAGCCGTCCCTCCTCCAGAGGGCAGGGAGCAACTGAGGGGCCTGGCTCCGGGCGGCTGGCGCGCCGAGCGAGTCCTGCCGCCGGGCGGCATTGACCCGCGCCTGGGCGGTGCTGCCTCCGGGAATTGCCCCGAACATAGCTCGAACATTGTTGTCGGGGGTCCCTGCTACCGTCGCGCGCCGAACCGCGAGCGGAGGTAGCATGAGGAGGTGGAGCGCATGCCCGTGGCGACGATCAGCGTGGAAGGTCTCGAGATCCCGACGGAGGCCGCGACGAGCCTCGAGGGCTTTCGGCGCTGGTACGCCGCCCTCGAGCGGCCGGGCGTGCGGGCCTCTTTCCTCGCCGGCAGCCTGTATCTAGAGGTGAGCCCACAGAGTTATCGAACGCACGAGCCGGTCGTGGAGGCTCTGCTCCGCTGTCTCCTCCCGCTGGTCGACGAGCAGGAGGCTGGAGAGTTCTTCGTCTCGCCCAGCTGGATCACCTGCTCACCGTCAGGCCTCTCGACCGAGCCGGACGGGTTCTTCGCCCGCAACGAGACGCTCCAGTCGGGCCTGTTGCGCCTCCACCCGGAGCGAGCCCACGAGATGGAGGGGCGACCGGACATGGTGCTGGAGGTCGTGAGCCCGAGCTCGGTTGCCAAGGACCTGCGCCACCTCAAGCGCCTGTATGCGGAGTCGGGTGTGGGCGAGTACTGGCTGGTCGACGCGCGCGAGGAGGAGCCGAGCTTCGACCTCCTCGTCCTGGGTCGGGACGGCTATCAGGCGGTTCCACCCGATGCCGAGGGATTTCGCGCTTCGCCCGTCTTCGGCCAGCGCTTCTTGCTGCGGCGCCTGGCCGACCGCGTGGGGTCGGGACGACCGAAGTTCCGCCTCGACGTGCGCTGAGCCTCGAGCCGAACCAACGAAAGAGGGCGGCTCGCCCTTCGGGAAAGCCGCCCTACTTGGTTGCCGAGAACAGGATTCGAACCTGCACTGGGTTTAACCCCAACTAGGCCCTCAACCTAGCGCGTCTGCCAATTCCGCCATCTCGGCGCGGTTGGAGACCGAGGAGTATAGGCCCGCGCGGGCGTGAGTCAAGACGCGTGCTAGCCCGAATTTCTCGCGAGTCCGGCGCTGCCTCTCTGAGATGAAGCGCGGATTGGCAGCGCCGGACTCGCGTGAAATCCGGGATAGACTGTCCCAGCGGTCGCTGCTCGACGCAGGCGCCGCCTCTTCCGCTCCCAGCCCGGATTCGCGCAGAATCCGGGGGCCCCATCGGAGGTAACCCACCGTGACCACGGCCCCCAACGTCTCCAGCGTCCTCGCTGACCGCCTGTCCCGTCGGGTGCGGGAGCTGAGCCCCAGCCAGACCCTGGCCCTCGCCGCCCGCGCCCGCGCCCTCAAGGCGGCGGGCAAGGACGTGATCGACTTCTCCGCCGGCGAGCCCGACTTCACCAGCCCGCCGGCGGTGGGCGAGGCCGCCAAGGCGGCGATCGACGCCGGCGACACCCACTACCCGCCGGTGCCCGGCACCCCCGCCTTGCGGGGCGCGATCAGCGCGCGGTTCGCCCGGGAGTACGGGGTCACCGTCAACCCCGACGACGTGCTGGTGTCGACCGGCGCCAAGCAGGTCCTGTACAACTTGATCCAGGCCCTGGTCGACCCGGGCGACGAGGTGGTGTTCGCCAGCCCCTACTGGGTCAGCTACCCCGCCATGGTCCAGCTGGCGGGCGGGCGCTCGATCCCGATCCCCACCCGGGCCGAGGACGGCTTCCGCCTGGAGGCGGAGGCGGTCGACGCGGCCCTGGGGCCCAAGGCGAAGCTGCTGATCCTCAACAGCCCGTCGAACCCGACCGGCGCGGTGCTCGTGCCCGCCGAGATCGACGCCGCCGTCCGGTGCGCCCTCGACAAGGGGGTGGTCGTGATCTCCGACGAGATCTACGGCGGCCTGGTCTACGGCGACGCCACCCACCGCTGCGCCCTGCAGGTGGACCACCCGGGGGTGAAGGATGGGGTGGTGGTCGTGGACGGCATGTCGAAGGTCTACGCCATGACCGGCTGGCGGATCGGCTACGCCGTGGGCCCGGCGCCGATCATCAAGGCCGCCGCCAAGATCCAGTCCCAGTCGACCAGCGGCGCCTGCGGCGTCGCGCAGGCCGCCGCCGTGGGCGCCCTGGAGCGGGCGGGCGACGACGCCCGCCGCATGCGGGAGGCGTTCGCCAAGCGGTGCGCCGTGGCCCGTCAGGCGCTGGAGTCGATCCCGGGCGTGCGGCTGGCGGGGGGACAGGGCGCCTTCTACCTGTTCCCCGACTTCTCG
>JAWLGW010001011.1:2677-3069 GCA_041690735.1 Planctomycetota bacterium | reverse complement strand
CCGCCAGAACCCCAAGGGGCGCCAGGCCAAGGCCAAGGCGCGGGTGCGCGACTTCGAGAAGCTGCAGGCCGAGGTCGCCAGCGCCAGCAAGGAGGGCGGGATCCAGCTGGTGATCCCCGCCGGCAACCGCCTGGGCCAGGAGGTCCTGCGGGCGGAGGGGCTCTCCAAGGGGTTCGAGGGGCGCGCCCTGTTCAGCGACCTGTCCTTCGAGGTCCAGCCGGGCGCCTTCGTCGGCATCATCGGCCCCAACGGCGCCGGCAAGACCACCCTGTTCCGCATGATCGTGGGCCAGGAGCAGCCCGACGCGGGCACCGCCACCCTCGGCAAGACGGTGGAGGTCTGCTACGTCGACCAGTCCCGCGGCGACCTCGACCCCGAGTCGACCGTGTTCG
>JAWLGW010001011.1:0-2667 GCA_041690735.1 Planctomycetota bacterium | reverse complement strand
CACCGGCGGCGACGACGAGGTGGTCCTCGGCCCCCGCACCATGAACTCCCGCGCCTACGTGAGCCTGTTCGGCTTCCGCGGCAACGACCAGCAGAAGCGGCTCAGCCAGATCTCGGGCGGCATGCGCAACCGGGTGCAGCTCGCCAAGACCCTCAAGACCGGCGGCAACCTGCTGCTCCTCGACGAGCCGACCAACGACCTCGACCTGCCGACGGTCCAGATCCTCGAGGAGGCGCTGGCCGCCTTCCCGGGCAGCGTCATGGTGATCAGCCACGACCGGTTCTTCCTCGACCGCCTGGCCACCCACATGCTCCACCTCGACGGCGAGGGCGGCGCCCGCTTCTTCGAGGGCGGCTACACCGCCTACCGGGAGAAGCTCCTCACCGAGGGCGTGGACATCGAGGCGATCGGCGGCGCCCACCGCCGCATGCACTGAGGCCGTCGCGGCTGTCGGCGCCGGCCGACAGCTGACGCGGGCCTGAAAAGAGCTCGCAAAGCGGTCCCCTCGCGGCTGCGCCCCTCGGGCGTGGCCCGCCCTTTGCAACTCGGGCCGGCTCCTCCGGAGGAGCCGAGCAGTGAGCCCCAACCGCGCCCGAAGTCTCCAGGCCACGGCGATCGTGGTCCTGGCGGCGCTCCTGGCCGCAGCGGCGACGAGCCGGCTGATCATGATCAGCGAGGGAGACCGCCGCCCCCCGCCGCCCCGCGCGGCGACGGCTGCCCCGGCTGCGTCGGCCGGCCCGGCCGCGGCTTCCGGCAGCGGCTCCGCCGCTGGAGCCCCGGCGCGCGAGGCCGGGCTGCTGACCTCCGCCGCCAGCTCGACGGGCTCCGCCGGAGCGGCCTCCGCGACACCTCCCACCGCTCGGGCCGGCGATCGACCGCGACCCGGGGGGGGCGCCCGCGCACCTGGCCCGCGCCCTGGCGGCCTGGCCGCGCGGCTCGGCGCCATCCGCGGGGTCGTCCGCGATCCCCTGGGGCGGCCGGCTCAGGGGGCGGTGCGCGCCTGGCGCGTCGGGGGAAACGAGCTGGGAGCCGAGATCGTCGAGCACGGCGCCACCCTCGATGGGACCGGTCGGTTCACGCTGACGGGCCTGGTCCCCGGCCTGTACCGCTTGGTGGTGGAGCCCCGGGAGCAGGCGCACCTGGAGGCGCTGCTCGAGCGGGTGCGGGCGACCGCGGGGGAGGAGACCGCCGTAGAGGTCGACCTGGAGTGGGCTGCGGCGGTCGCCGGGCGGGTGCTCGCCCCGCCGGGCCCCGTGGCGCGGCCGCGCGTGGAGGTCCTCCGCGACGGGAAACGCGTGGGCACCGCCGCCGCCGACGAGGCGGGCCGGTTCCGCCTGAAGGGTCTCTCTCCAGGGCCGGTGCTGCTCCTCGTGCACGGCATGAGCGGGTCCCCGCCCCGGCGCCTGGTGGCGCGACTGGAGGCTCAGGCCACGAGGGACGACGCGACAGTCGACGTCCACCTCGGTGCGCCCGCTGCGATGCGGGGGCGGCTGATGGACGAGAGCGGCGCGCCCCTCCCGGGTGCGCCGGTGTTCGCGGTCCTCAGCCTGACGCCGCCCGTAACCTCGCACGCCGATGCCCCGTACGCGCAGGCGGTCACCGACGCCGAGGGCCGCTTCACTCTGCCCCACCTGATCCCCGGCCGGTGGCGGGTGGAGGCGTTCGGTGACGGGCACCCGCGCGCACGTCAGGGGCTCGGCGAGGTCGAGGTCGAAGCCGGTGCCGAGAACCTGGAGCACGTCTTCCGGGCCACCGCCGGCGCCGACCTGACGCTCCAGCTCCGCGACCGCCAGGGGGTCCCCCTCTCCAGCTGGCCGGTGAGCGGGTGGGCTACTGCCGGGCCCTGCGCGCCGGGGAGCAGGTGCACGTCACCGGCACCGCGCCCGTCGCCGCCGACGGCTCAACCTTCGCGCCGGGGCAGCCCTACGAACAGGCGCGCCGGTGCCTGGACCTGCTCGAGGCGGCCCTCGTCCGCCTCGGCCTCGACCGGCGCGCCGTCGTGCGCACGCGCATGTTCGTGACCGACATCGGCCACTGGGAGGCCTTCGGTCGCGCCCACCGGGAGTTCTTCGCCGAGTCCCGCCCCGCCACCACCCTGGTCGAGGTGGCGCGCCTGATCGCTGGCGACATGCTGATCGAGATCGAGGCGGACGCGGTCTCGGCCTGACCGCCGCACAGCGCACCAGCAGGCGCTACGCCTCGGCGTACAGGCCCTCGATCAGGTCGGCGAAGTTCTCGTTCACCATCCGCCGCTTGGTCTTCATGGTGGGCGTCAGCTCGCCGTCCTCGATCGACAGCTCCCGGGGGAGGATCGCGAACTTCTTGATCGTCTGCACCCGCGCCAGGTGGACGTTGACCCCGTCGATCTGCTCCTGCAGGTGCTCGCGGAACTTGGGGCACTCGGCGGCCGCCCGGGCGGTGGTGGCGGGGCTGCCGGCCGCCTTGGCCTCGCTGGCGACCTTCTCCGGGTCGAGGGCCACCAGCGCCGTCAGGTACTTGCGCCGGTCGCCGATCACCACCGCCTGCGACACCGCCGGGATCCCCTTGAGCAGGCCCTCGATCGGCTGCGGGGCCACGTTCTCGCCGCCGGCGGTGATGAGCAGCTCCTTCTTGCGGTCGGTGATCTTGAGGAACCCGTCGGCGTCGAGCTCGCCGATGTCGCCGGAG
>JAWLGW010001010.1:0-3071 GCA_041690735.1 Planctomycetota bacterium | reverse complement strand
CCCCCGCGCCCCGCGGGGGGGGGGTGCGGGGGCCCCACCGGGGGGGGGAGGGGGGGGGCGGGGCGGGCGCGGTCACGCGAGGTATTCTCGCGGCGGCGGTCGTCACGGCAACCGGTCGGGCGACGCGCGAGGAGGAGCCGCATGAGCGAGGCCGCGCCCGACCCGCGGGGGAAGTCCTTCGCGATCTACGGCGGCTTCGCCCACTGGCCCGCCTACCACGGCCGGCAGACCCCCGAGGACGTGGTGCGCGCTCGCGGCGGGCGGGTGGTGTACGGCACCCAGCGGGTCGACCAGGACCTCGGCGAGTGCATGGGCCTGCAGGGCAAGCTGTGCAAGCACATCCTGGTGCTGTTGATCGGCCTCACCCGCACCGGGGCGCTGCCGCTCGACCGGGCGGCGACCTGGGCGCAGGGCGGCAGCCGCAAGGCGCCCCTCCGCTTCCCCAAGGCCCAGGACGCCCTCGCCCAGACCCTGCTGCGCTACAAGGGCGCCCAGGCGGGCGAGGTCGACTGGCGCCCCACCGAGACCGTCCCCGAGGACTTCCTCGCCTTCTAATGAGGGGGCACGACCTTTGAAACGCTCGTGGGCCAATGAGCTGTTAGCTGTTAGAGCTGTCGCTCTTCGACTGCTCCTCGAGAGGAGCCCAGAGGGTGCGCGACAGCAGCTAACCGCTGACCGCTAACCGCTGACCGCTAACCGCTCTCAGCCAAGTCGTGCCCTCTCCCTTCGAACGGAGCCCCTCATGCCGAACCAGCTCGACGCCGACGCCTTCGTGACCAAGCTGAGCAAGACCGTGGACGCCTCGCGCTTCAGCAAGGCGCTCAAGATGCTCCAGGCCGACCGGTTCAACCTGTTCAGCAAGGTGGACGACGAGGAGGTGATGGGGGTGGTCCGCAGCCAGACGGACGCCAAGCTGCACTACGCCTGCCGGCTGGGGAGCGACGGGAGCTTCGCCTGCTGCACCCAGAACCTCAACCACTGCGGCGGGCTGCGGGGCAAGCCCTGCAAGCACCTGCTGCTGCTGCTGATCGGCCTGGCGCAGGGCGGCGCCTTCGCGCCCGAGGCGGTGTGGCCCTGGGTCGAGGCGAGCAAGCAGAAGAAGCCGGTCCTCGACAAGGACGCCATGGCCGACGTGTTCTTGCAGCACGCCAAGCCCGAGGCGGTGGACTGGCGGCCCATGGAGACGGTGCCCGAGGACTTCCTGGCGTGGTGAGCGAGGGCGAGGCGACGATCGAGGTGCGGGGGCGGCCGAGCCGCTGCCCCTACTGCCACGACGACTGCGACGCCGAGCAGGCGAACGTGGTGTGCAACGACTGCCTGGCGCGCCACCACGCCGCCTGCTGGGCGGAAGCGGGCAACGCCTGCGGAGGCTGCCGCTCGACGCGCGCGGCGGGCGGCGGCGCACCCCCGGCGGCGGCGCCGGTCTCGGCGACGCAGCGGCGCGAGGCGCCCCGCTCGCTCAAGGAGGAGCAGCTCCTGGCGGACTTCGACCCGCGGGCGGTGGCGCGCCTGCGCGGCGAGCTCCGCAGCGGCGAGACGCTGATCTGGGCGGGGGCGCCGATCCCCTGGGCCTTCGCCCGCGAGGGCCTGCCGATCGCGCTGTTCGGGCTGGTGTTCGGCGGCTTCGCCGCCTTCTGGATCGTGGCCGCGGCGTTCATCACCAGCGCGGGGCCCGGACGGGCGGGGATCGGCAGCTGCTTCCCCCTGTTCGGCCTCCCCTTCCTGGCGGTAGGTCTGGGCCTGGTCGCCTCGCCGCTGTTCGGCTACCTGCGGGCGCGCGGCACCCTGTACGCGATCACCGACCGGCGGGTGCTCCTGTTCGAGGGGGGGACCTGGGGCGGCCTCACGATCCGGACCTATCGCGGCGAGGACCTCGGGGCCCTGCGGCGGGTGGAGCGGTCGGACGGCTCGGGCGACCTGGTGATCGAGGAGGGAGCGCGGGTGGGGCCGGCCGGCGTGGCGGCCCGGCGGTGCGCCCTGCAGGCCGTCCCCCGGGTGCGGGAGGTGGAGGCGCTCCTGCGCCGCACCCTGCTGGAGGGCTGACCCGGCGCAGCCGTCCCTCGCCGCCTGGGGTCTGCACGGGCTGGCTACGATGGCGCGCGTGGAACCCCGCTCCCGCTCTGGCGCCGCCGCCGCCGCCGCGCCTCCGGAGGACCTCCGCCGCTCGCGCGAGGCGGGGTTCGACCTCCACCAGGTCAAGCCGGTGGTGTGGAAGGAGCTCGAGGGCCTGCTGGCAGGGGTGCGCGCCACGCGCCGCTGAGCGCGGGCCCCGCCACCGCCTTGCGATCCCTCCGGGGCTGGGCCAGCATGGCCCACGCGCCGGGGGGAGGCCGCGAGCTTGAGCTGGGTGCTGCAGGTCTACGAGGGGGTGGGCCAGGTCCGCGAGGTCCCGCTCGAGGACGGGGTCGTCCTCGAGGTGGGGCGGACGCAGAAGTGCGACCTGGTCCTCACCGGGACCGGGGTCTCGCGGCTGCACTGCCTGGTCCACCGCCAGGGCGACGCGATCCGGCTGGAGAACCGCTCCTCCACCAAGGGCGCGACCCGGGTCAACGGCGAGCGGGTGCGCGAGGAGGCCTCCCTCGCGGCGGGCGACGAGATCACCGTCGGCGAGGTGGTGATGGTGCTGGCCCGCGCCGAGGCGTCCGCCTCCAAGGCCTCGCCCGCGGCGGCGCCCGACGAGCCCGCTGAGGAGGAGCGCGCCCCGGAGGCGCCGGAGCCGGACGCATCGCCCCGCTCGGCGGCGCAGGAGTTCATCGCCCGCAAGCGGTTCGAGCAGCGGCTGCGCCTGGGCGTGGGGCTGGTGGTGGTGGGGCTGCTGTGCGCGGTCGGCGTGTGGCTGGCGGGGCGGGCGGTGCGGGGAGAGCTCGCCTCCACCGGCGCGTCGCAGGCCGCTGCCTCCGGCGGCAGCGCCGACCCCGGCGGCGCCCGCCCGCAGGGAGAGGTCGGCGCGCCCCAGGCGGCGGGTCGGGCGGACGCGGTGTGGAGCGGGCTCCTGGCGGGCGATCCCGCCGCCCTCGCCGACGGCCTGGCCGCCTTCGCCAGCCGCTTCCCCGAAGACCGCCGGGCCGACG
>JAWLGW010001009.1:0-3073 GCA_041690735.1 Planctomycetota bacterium | reverse complement strand
GAGCGCGAGCGCGCGTGACCTTGCGGGCACGGGGCACGGGCACGGGCACGGGCACGGGCACGGGCACGTTGGTTGTTGGACCTCGGAGGACGGCTTTGCGGGTACGCTGGAGGCCATGGTCACCAAAGGACAGCTCCTCGAGCGGCCGGTCATCGTCCCCGCCGGGCCGCTGTGCCTGGACGGGATCTATCTGCGCGGCGGCGCGCCGCCCCTGCTGGTGGCCTCGCCGCTGCCGCACCGGGGCGGCTCCATGGCGAACCCGGTGGGGACCGAGCTGGCCTACGCCGCGGCGTACGTGGGCTGCGCCAGCTTGCGGCTCGACTATCAGGGCGTCGGCGCCAGCGAGGGGGAGCCGTCGCCCGACCTCGCCTGCGCGGCCGCGGGCCTGCGGGAGGGAGCGAGCTTCCTGCTGGAGAGCGCGAGGTGCGACAGCGTCGCCGTCGCCGGCTACCGGTCGGGCTGCTGGGCGGCCCTGCGGCTGGCGGCGGAGGACCCGCGAGTGGACCGGGTGCTGCTCGTGTGCCCCGACCGCGAGGACGAGCCGGCCGACCTGCCCGCCTATGGCGACGTCGACGCCCCGGTGCTGGTGCTGCTGGCGGGCGACGATCCGGGGCTCGACCTGGGGCGGGAGCTGGAGCGGACGGAGACGGCCAAGAACGCCCGGCACGAGGTCATCCCCGGGGCCACCGCCACCTTCCGGGAGGCCCTGGCGGAGCTGAGCCGCCGGGTAGCCCCCTTCCTGGGCAAGAACTTACGCGACTGAGCGTGCGGCCCGGGCCCCTCGGCGCTGCTTGACAAGTCGCCGCTTTCAGTGAGAATCCGCGCCTTCCTTGCCATCTCATAGCCGGAGCAGGACGCGCATGGCCGAAGGCATCGCCACCGTCGAGGACGTCAAGACACTGTTCGAGGGGGACTTCTCCCTCGGCACGTACTCGGAGCTGCGCAAGGCCGCCCTCACCACCGAGGGCAACTCGCGGGCCCTCGAAGAGATGGCGATGGCGACCGAGCCCAAGGCGCCGATCCCCGCCATGAAGCGGGGGATCTCCCTGTGGATCCTGGGTCGGATCGGGCCGGCGATCGAGGCGCTGCAGAAGGCGCACCCGCATCAGGAGCTGGCCTCGGTCATGCTCGGCAAGGCGTACCTGGACCTCGACGACCCCACCAAGGCCAAGATCACCTACCGCGAGGCGCTGGCCCAGTTCCCCGACAGCCAGCCGATCGCCTACGGCCTGGTGTTCGCGGAGCTCCGCCTGGCCAACTTCGAGGAGGCGGGCAGCATCCTCGATCGGGCCGAGGAGCGGTTCGGCAAGAACGTCGAGACCCGCTTCCTGCGCGGCTTCCACCAGGAGCTGATCGGCGAGTACGAGGAGGCCCGCGACGCCTACGAGAAGGTGCTCGCCGAGCGTCCCCTCCACCCCCACGCCCTGTTCCGGCTGGCGCGCTGGCACCAGACCTGGGGCGAGGAGGAGACCGCGATCGAGCTGTACGAGAAGATCAAGGACGCCAAGCCGACCTACGCCAACGCGCTCCTCAACCTCGGCAACCTGTACGAGGACTACCAGAAGTACGACCTGGCGATCGAGTGCTACCGCGAGGTGCTGCAGTCGATCCCCAACCACGGGCGCGCGGTCATGTTCCTGTACGACGCGCAGGCCTCGAAGACCATGTTCTACGACGAGGAGGGCGAGCGGCGCGCCGACCGGCAGAGCGCGATCCTCAAGATCCCCGTCACCGACTTCGAGCTGTCGGTCCGCTCGCGCAACTGCCTCAACAAGATGAACGTGCGCACCCTGGGCGACCTGATCCAGATGAGCGAGCAGGACCTGCTCGCCCACAAGAACTTCGGCGAGACCTCCCTCATGGAGGTCAAGCAGATGCTCGCCCAGAAGGGCCTGCGCCTGGGTCAGGGCAAGATGGAGGGCGGCGGCGGCCTGCCGGCCACCCCCGCCCCGGCGGCCGAGGTCTCCGAGGAGATCCTGAGCGAGCACATCGACGCCCTCAACCTGTCGGTCCGCTCGCGCAAGTGCATGGAGCGCCTCGGCATCGAGACGATCGGCGCCCTGGTGAGCCGCACCGAGCCCGAGCTGCTCTCGGCCAAGAACTTCGGCCAGACCTCGCTCAACGAGATCAAGGCCCGGCTCGAGGAGCGCGGCCTGCGGCTCAAGGAAGGCTCCTACTAGGGAGCTGTTAGCGGTTAGCCGTTAGCGGTTAGGAGCTGTCGCTGCGGCGGCAGCTCCTCTCCGTTCCGGAGCGGCAGAGAGCGCAGAGAGCGGCGATCAGCTGCGGATCAGGACCTCGCGGATCAACTCCTCCGCCGAGGCGTCCGCCTGCTCGCGGCGGATTTGCGCCAGGAGCTCCCGGGCCCGCTGGGGGTCGAACTCCAGCCCCTGCAGGGCGAGGAAGGCGTCGCGCACCGCCGAGTCGTCGCCGGCGAGGGAGGCCGGCGCCCCACGGCGGGCCGGGACCACCGCCGCCGTGGGCAGGCAGTCGAGGACGGCGCCGACCTTGTCCTTGAGCTCGGCGATGATCCGCTTGGCCGTCTTGGGGCCCACGCCCTTGACCTTGAGCGCCCCCGCGTCGCCCTGAGCGATCGCGGCCGCCACGTCGGCGGGGCTGGGCTGGGCGTCGAGGACCCGCAGGGCCGTGTTGGGGCCGATCCCCGACACGCCGCGCAGGAGCGCGAACAGCGACCGCTCCTCGCCGCTCAGGAACCCGAACAGCCGCGGCTGCGGGTCCTGGGAGCCGATCAGCAGGAAGGCGGTCAGGACGGTGACCTGTCCCCCGGGCGGGCCCAGGGCCTCGAGCGTCCGTCCGGTGACGGCGACCCGCAGGCCGAGGCCCCCCAGCGCCTCGATCACCACCGTCCCCGGCTCCACGTGCAGGAGCGTTCCGCTCACCCGATCGATCACGGGGCGCAGTCTAGCCGGAGGGGCCGACGGGCCAGGTGGGCGCCTTGGCGGGCGCGGGCGATCGCGAGCGACGAGCAGCGCGCGTCGGGGCTTCGCGGCAACCGCCCCAGTGACGTCGCGAAATGACTGGCGATTGCGGAGCACCTCGCGCGGGTGCGGGTCCT
>JAWLGW010001008.1:0-3073 GCA_041690735.1 Planctomycetota bacterium | reverse complement strand
GATCGCCTCCGCCCGCGCCGCGTCCGGCAGGCGGTAGGCCGCGTCGCCCTTCTTGCGGGCGTCCAGCCACCTGCCGACGAAGGGCTCGCCGCCCGTGGCGAGGGGCAGGAGGGTGGCCCGCACCTCCCAGTACGGCTCGGGGACGAAGGCCTCGATCTCCGCCTCCCGCGCCGCCACCAGCGCCAGGGTCGGTGTCTGCACCCGCCCCACCGACAGCAGCGTCTTGCCCCGGCAGGTCATGCCGCGTGTGGCGTTGAGCCCCACCAGCCAGTCGGCCTCGGCCCGGCAGCGGGCGGCCGCCGCCAGCGGGTCGTAGTCGCGGCCGGGGCGCAGGCGAGCCAGGGCCGCCTGAATCGCCGCCGGGGTGAGCGACGCCAGCCACAGGCGGAGCACCGGCTTGGCGCACCCTGCGTGCTCGACGATCCGCCGAAAGATCAGCTCCCCCTCGCGCCCGGCGTCGCAGGCGTTGACCACCTCGCTCACCTCGCGGGACCGCAGCAGGGTCCGCAGCACCCGCAGCTGACCGCGGGTGTTGCCGATCGGCCGCAGCTGCAGCCGCTCGGGCAGCATGGGCAGCCGGGCGAGGTCCCACCGCTTCCAGGCGGGGTCGTGCTCGTGGGGCTCCGCGATCTCGAGCAGGTGCCCGAGGGACCAGGCGACCCACACGCCGTCGCCCACGAGGTAGCCCTCGCGCCGCTCGCGGGCGCCCACCACCCGGGCAATGTCCCGGGCGACCGAGGGCTTCTCGGTGACGATCAGACGGACCACACGCGGCGCCTCCCAAACGGAAGGCGAACCTACCCGCCGCCTCCGACAGGCTGCTCCGCCGCCAGCTCGACCGCGAGCGCCTGCCGCACCTCCCCCACCGGCAGCCGCGCCTGCGCCAGCGCGGCCGGGGCGTCGAGGGCCACCGCGGCGAGGGCCAGGTCGACGGTAGCCCGGGTGCCCAGGCGCCGGCGCAGCGCACAGAACAACAGGGTCGACTCGGCGTACAGGCGATCGACCTCTTCCCGTGCGGCGGGGTAGGCGAGGTGGACCCGCTCGCTCAGCCGGGCCAGCGGCCCCCACCGCCCCCTCGCCACGAGCTCGCGCGCCAGGCCGCGATAGCGCGCGACCTCGGCCGGCCCCTCCGCGTAGGTGGCCGCTCCCTCGTCGACCCAGCGGGGGAGGGCGTGGCCGTCCCAGGTCTCCACCAGGAGCACGTGGGCCAACTCGTGGCGCAGGACCCGCCCCAGCTCGGTCGTCGGGCGCAGGTAGGTGTAGACCGCCCGCACCGCCTCGCCCCGCTCCCGGTGCACCCGCGCCTGGCCGCCCGACCAAGCGAAGGTGCGCGTGCCGAACCGGTAGCGAGCGCGGCTGGCAGACAAGAACACCGTGGTCCGCGCCACCGCGGCGGCGTCGAGGCCCAGGCGATCCGCCGCCTCGTGCAGCGCCCGCCGGGCCCGCGCGGCGAGGGCCGAGGCGGAGAGGCCCGCCCGGCGCTCGACCACGGCGATCACCGGCCCCACCCGAGCGCTCTCCCACCCGGGGCCGAGGCCCGGCGCGTCGCGGTGCACCTCGTATCCCGCCGCCCGCTGCCGGGCCAGCTCCTCCAGCACCGCCAGCGGTGCGTCCAGGGCGCGCTCCTGGACCTCGTCCGGCAGGGCGGCCACGAACGCCGCCCGGGCACCCACCTCGCTGCCCTCCCGCTCGCGCAGGCGACCCCACAGGAGCAGCACTCGCCCGAACAGGCGCTCCTCATAGCGTGCGCGCCGATCCTCGCCGGCGGCCCGCAGCAGCGCGCGGGCGCGCTCGAGGTCGCCCAGGCGCAGGGCCACCTGCGCCGCGCGCAAGGCGGCCTCGACGCCCTCGGGCGCTCCCGCCTCGACCGGAGCCAGCGCCGCCAGAGCCGCGCCCGCCGCCCGCCCGTGGGCGCCCTCGTCGAGCTGCACCACCCGCCGGTACAGGCCGACCGCGCGGGCCTGCGCCCCGTCCGCCTCCAGCAGGCGGGCCCGCTCCAGCAGCACGGCGCTCCGGGGCCGTCGGCGCACCGCGGCCACCCGGGCGCGGGGGACCTCGATCCGTCCGGTGCCGACCTCCACGACCACCAGGTCGCGCCGCTCCTCCACGATCCGCCCGCGCAGCGTGCGCCCGTGGGTCAACACGACCTCGTCGGCCCGCGCTGCCGCGGTCAGCGCCGCGGTCAGCGCCGCGGTCAGCGCCGCGCATGGCGCCAGCGCCAGCGAAAGGCTTCGTCTCATGCCGTCCTCTCCCCGTGCGGCGGGCGACCGTCGCAAGCGGCGGTCCCCCGACCGCCCCTCCGTCGCCGTCCGGGCTGGCGGCGTGCGCTCGCGGCCGCGCCGACCCTGCGCGTCAGCCGAGGTGACCTGCTGCGACACCTCGCCCCGCCCTCGACGCGCGACGTTCTGCGCGCGGCAGGTACGGTCGAGAGGAGCGGGAGGTCCCATGAAGCTCGACGTCCACCCCGACGACGCCGCTCAGCGGGTCTACGCGCCGGCGGCCGGCCCCCGCCCGACGCTTCGCGCCGGCCGCAGCAAGGGGCTGGGCCTCGCCGGCTGGCTGGCGGTCGCCTTCCTGCCCGCCGCGATCGGCGCCGCCTTCCCGCCCGGTGCGTGGTACGCCGCCCTGGCCAAGCCCTGGTGGACGCCGCCGGGGGCGGTGTTCGGGCCGGTGTGGTTCGCGCTGTACGCCGCCATGGGCGTGGCCGCCTGGCAGGTGTGGCTGCGCCGGGGGTGGAGCGCGCCGCTGGTCCCGTTCGCGGTGCAGCTGGCCCTCAACGCCGCCTGGACGCCGCTGTTCTTCGGCGCCCACGCCCTCGCCGCCAGCTTCGCCCTGATCCTGGTCCTGTTCGCGGCGATCGCGGTCACCGCGGTCGTGTTCTGGCGGGTGTCCGCCCTGGCGGGGGGGCTGCTGCTCCCCTACCTCGGCTGGGTGGGCTTCGCCGCGGCGCTCAACGGCGCGATCTGGCGGCTCAACGCGGGAGGCTGACCGCGCGGGGTGGTGTAATGCGAGCGCATGAGCGCCCCCCCCGCCGCCCCCGAGCCGCCTCGTCCCCTGCGCGCGCTGGCCTTCG
>JAWLGW010001007.1:0-3083 GCA_041690735.1 Planctomycetota bacterium | reverse complement strand
CTTGCGAGGAGCTCTCGAGGAGCGACAGCTCTAACAGCTAATGGCTAACTGCTAACCGCTAGGTGCCGCGCGACGAGCGACTCGGAATCGTGCCCCCTCACTTAGGGCGCCCGCCCCGCGACCAGCAGCGAGCGCCCGTTGACGCCGGCGCCGACCGGGCCGGTCAGGTTCGCGCCCCGCGGCGGGAGCGGCGGGAACAGGCCGCGCAAGGCGGCCAGGTAGGCGTCGAGCGTCTCGGTCAGGACCGCCGCGGCCAGTCGGCGGGTCCGGCTGCGGGTGGCGGCGTCGCCGTCTTCGGCGTCGAGGCGCAGGTCTCGGGCGCCGCGGACCACCAGCCGCGGGTCGTCCGCGCTGCCCGCCAGGTCGAGGGACGCCCGCAGGTGGGCGGTGAAGCTCGCCACCGGCTGAGCCGCCGCGCCCGCCGCCGGGTCGCGGGCGAACACCTCCACGCTCAGGGCGCCCAGCCCCAGCTCGGCCCAGCCGGCGCCGGCCTGGGTGGTGCCCAGCCGGGCGATCGGCGGCAGGGCCAGGGCGAGCTCGAGCTCGAGCAGGGCGCCGGCGGGCAGGAGCGCCGCCAGGTCGGGGTCGCTCTGGCGGTAGGCGTCGCAGGCGAGCTCGACCGGGGGCGCCCCGGGGAGGAGGCGGGCGGCCGTGGCCGCGTCGAGGCGCACCGACAGGGCGCCGGCGCGCCAGGCGGCGTGGAGCACCTGGTTGAGGCCGTCCTGGTGGAGGGCCAGCGCCGCGTCCCACCCCGAGCCCGCGGTGCGCGCCAGGCCGGGCGCGCGGCCGCCGACGCTCCACCAGCCGCTGAGGGCGGCGGACGGGGCGCCCGCGGGCGCGGGGACCGGCTTGGGGGCCCGCGCCATGAGGTCGAAGGGCACGCTCACGCCCGAGCCGTCCGAGCCGGGCCGGCCGGCGCTCCAGCGGACCTCGACCTCGTGGCCCAGCGGGCTCTTGAGGGTGGCCGTAGCGCTGGTGGGGCGGGGCGGCGGGTTCACCAGGCGCATGAACTTGGCCCAGTCGAAGTAGGGGCCGGGGTCGGTGTGGGTGTTCCCCGGCACCTCGACGTGGCCGACGATGTGGGCGCGGTCCTTGGGGATGTTGTGGCGGTCGCACAGGGCGCGCACCAGCTGGGCCAGGGTCCGCAGCTGGGTGTCGGTCCAGGTGTTCCGGTGGGCGTACCCCTCATTCTCGATCCCGATGGCCCGGCCGTTCCAGGAGCGGCAGTGCCAGCCCACGTCCTCGTCGTTGAGCATGCGCGTGACGCGGCCGGCGTGGCTGACGATGTAGTGAGCCGACACGTTCGCGCGCGGGTTGCGGAACCAGGAGATCGCGCCGGCTTCGCTCCCCTCGATGGTGTGGATCACGATCCGGTCGATCCGGCGCGGCCCCGAGCGGCGGTAGTTGCTGGCGTGCGCGGGGATGAACCGGGACGCGGGCATGCCGCCGGCGGTGGAGGCGGTCCAGGCGCTGGCGCCCGCGCGGGCGGCGCCGGTCAGGCGCAGGGTGGCCGCCTTCGCCAGCAGGTCACCCTCGGGGCGCGCCTGCCCGCGCAGGATGGCGAGGTGCTCCACGTCCTGCCCGCCGGCGGCGTCGCGAGCCTCGACCGAGATCAGGTTGAGCCCCTCCACCAGGCCAGCCTGCGCGGTGAACGAGCCGTCGGGAGCGAGGGCCACCGCCCGGCCCAGGACCCGCACCGTCGTGCTGGCGTCGCCCGCGGTGAGCTGACCGCGGACCGTCACCCGGTCGTCGCTCGCCCAGCCGGTGGGGTCGGGGGAGGTGATCCGCAGGCGCGGACCGTCGTAGGTGGCGGCGGGGGGCGCGCCCGCTGTCGCCCCGGGTGAGGCGCCCGCTTGGAGCGGAGGGCCGAGGACGGCGGCGGCGGTGGTCACCCCGGCGGCGGTGCTGCGCGAGGTCGAGGGGGACGACCCGCCGCAGGAGGTGGTCGCCAGGACCGCGCCGGCCGCGGCGAGGGCGAGGTGGGGGAGAGCGAGCGCGCGCATGGAGCTTCCTTCCAGCCCTCCCGGGGAGGAGGGCCTTTCCTTCCGCAGGGGCGCTCAGGCAAAGGAGGAGCCGGCCCGGGGGCGAGGGGGTCAAGTCGCGACGTGGCAGCGCGTTGTCGCCCGGGGCGATGCCGATCGGAGCGGGCTGTGAAAAGGGTGCGAAAGGGAGGCTGCGACGAGGCGAACCGCGGTTGAACCGGCTCGAGGCGGCGCTACCAGGCGCCGCCGTGCAGCAGCTGGACCGCGTGCTCGATCTTGAGGCAGGCGCCCAGGGTGGCCCCCTGGATCACCCGCGTGCTGATCCCCACCACCCGTCCGTGGCGATCGATCAGGGGCCCGCCCGAGTTGCCGTCCAGCATGGGGGCCGACACGTAGATGGCGTGGTCGACCTTGCGCACGTCCCCCAGGCTGGGGGCGGTCTCCGCGACGCCGCCCTCCATGATGGCAGGTCCGGCGGGGAAGCCGAGGACCAGCACCTCGTCGAGCTTGTCGACGCTGTCGCTGCGGCCGATCGGGATCGGATGTGCCCGCGGCGTGCGAGCTCGCAGGAGGGCCAGGTCCTCGTTCCCGTGCGACTGATGGACCCGCAGCAGGCGCGACCGATCGCCGCCGATCGTGATGTCCTGCCACTTGTCGGGGGCGGTGCGGACCAGCTCCAGGGTGTGACGCGAGGTGGAGAAGGCGGTCGACAGGTCGAAGCCGCCGCTGGCGGCGCGGAACCGCGACCCGCCCGTCCAGGCGTGGACCTGGCAGGACTCCTCCACCACCTCGATCCCCTCGCGCGCCAGCCGCTCGGCGAGCTCCCGGAACTTCCAGGGCTGCACCACGTGCTTGTTGGTCGCGATGTGGCCCTGCGAGGAGATGAAGAACCCGGTGCCGAAGGTGTGCAGCGGCACCCGGGTGCCGTCGCTCTTGCGTCCTTCCACGTGGGTGGCGATGAACACCACCGACTGGCTCAGGCGCTGCTCGATCTCCTTCCAGCTGGCCGGCGCCTCGATCGCCCCGGGGTTGGCGCGCGCGCGCGCCTGCTGGAGCTCGCCGCGCGCCCGGGTCAGCTCGCCGCGCAGCGCCTCGGCGCGG
>JAWLGW010001006.1:0-3085 GCA_041690735.1 Planctomycetota bacterium | reverse complement strand
GGGGCTTTGAACCCATGGGGGGAGGGGCTTGAAAAGCCCCTCCAAAAACTACCGCGAGAAGGTGACGTTGACGGTGGCGCCGTTGCGCGGGGCCTGGTCGGGGGAGGTGACGCGGCGGCCGACCAGGGCGCCCGAGATGCAGCGCGAGACGTTGGTGTTGCCGGTCGCGTCGCTGATGACGCGCGAGGCCGACACCCGCCCGTCGTGGGCGACGGTGGCCTGCACCATGACGCTGCCGTAGGCGTTGTTCTGGAGGAAGCACTGCTGGACCGCGGCGCGCACGGCGGCGCGGGTGCGCGCGTCGACGGGCTCACGCCGGGTCGGGCCGTCCTGCGGCGGCTCGGCCGGGGGCGGCTCGGCCGGGGGCGGGGCCTGCTCGACGGGCGGCTCGGCCGGGGGCGGCTCGGCCGGAGGCGGCTCGGCGGGGGGCGGGGCCTGCTCGACGGGAGGCTCGGCCGGGGGCGGCTCGGCCGGGGGCGGCTCGGCCGGGGCCTGCTCGGCGGGCGGCTCGGCCGGGGGCGGCTCGGCCTGCTGCTGCGCCTGGGCCAGCGCCTGATCGGCCTGCTGCTGCGCCTGGTCGGCCTGGGCCAGGGCCTGGTCAGCCTGCTCCTGGGCCTGGCGCTGGGCCTCGGCGGCCTGCTCTTGCGCGTCCGCGACGAGCTCGTCCGCCGAGCTCGCCGCGTCGGCGACGACGTCCGCCGACTCCTGCGCGGGCAGGTACCAGAGGAAGTACCCGGCCGCTGCGCCCGCTCCGCCGACGAGCAGGAAGAAGATCAGGACCGCGAAGAGCAGCCCCCCGCCGCCGCCCTTCTTGGCGGGCTTGGCGGCCTTGGGCGGGGGCGCCGCGCCCTTGGGCGGACCGGCGGAGAACGACGGCGGGGGGCCCTGACCCGGTCCTCCCGGCGGTCCCGGCGGCGGTCCTCCCGGCGGTCCCGGCGGCGGTCCTCCCGGCGGTCCCGGCGGCGGACCTCCTGGCGGCGCGAAGTTGTTCGCCCCCGTCGGTGGGAACCCGCCCGGCCCCGGCGGTGGACCAGCCTGGCTGGGCGCGGGTCCGAACCCTCCCGCCTGGCTGGCGGAGGGGCCGAAGCTCGCCCCGGGCTGGCTCCCCGGCGTGCCGAAGCCCGAGGGGGCCGCACCAAACCCGGGCGGCGGCTGCGACGGCATGCCGGGCGGCGGCTGCGACGGCATGCCGGGAGGCGGTGTCGAAGCGCTCGGTCCGTCCGGGTAGCCCTGCGCCGTGGCCCGCCCCTGCGGCTCCGGCGGCGGTATCTGCACGTTGGAGCCGAGCATCATGGTGCCCCCGCCGATCGGGAGGTTCGCTCCGCACCGCTGACACACCGGGACCTGGTTCGGGTTCGCATACCCGCACGCGCCGCAGATCATGGGCGCGAGCATAAAGGAAAGCGCCTCGACCGCCACCTCTCCCGAGGGCTGCCAGGCATGGGCCGCGCTGGCGTGTCCTCGAACGGGGACTCGAACGGGGACGGGGTGGGCGCGGCCTGCTTGCGTCGGCGCCGAACGACCCCAGGGTTGCGGGGCCAGCAGCCCAGCCAGCCGGAGGATCCATGGGTGACGCGTCCATCTACGACATCGAGGTCGAGACCCTGACCGGTCAGCGGAAGTCCATGCACGACTACGAGGGCAAGGTGCTGCTCGTCGTCAACACCGCCAGCCAGTGTGGCTTTACGCCTCAATACGCCGGTCTCGAGGCGCTCCACCGCAAGTACGGCGATCGGGGGCTCGTGGTGCTGGGCTTCCCCTGCAACCAGTTCGGGGGCCAGGAGCCGGGCTCCGAGTCGGAGATCAGCACCTTCTGTGAGCTGAACTACGGCGTGACCTTCCCGATGCACGCGAAGATCGACGTGAACGGCGCCGGCGCGCACCCGCTCTTCCAGCGCCTGACCCGCGCGAAGAAGGGCCTGCTCGGCTCGAGCCGCATCAAGTGGAACTTCACGAAGTTCTTGATCGACCGGCGCGGTGAGATCGTCGCGCGCTACTCGCCGACGACCAAGCCCGAGAAGCTCGAGGGGGACATCGAGAAGCTGCTTTGAGCGAGCGAGCGGGCTGAGCCGCACCGCAGCGCGTGACGCCACGACGGAGGGGAGGCGGGACGGCGCGGCTCGTCGCGTGCGCCCCCGACTGAGGCAGCCTGACCCGCTGCCTCGCCCGATGCTGCGGACGGATCGTGCTGGCACGCCGCGCGCACTCATGCGTCGTCGGAGGCCCGCGCATGATGGAGCTCGGCTCGATCCACCCTGACGAACACTCGGCCCGACGGGCCGTGGCCATGCTGCTGGGCGCCGGCATCGAGGCCGACCGCGTGAAGGTGATCCGCCCCCACGCGGTCCGGTCGGACGGCCCGCGCCCCGACTCGGGGTGGGCGGTGTGGAAGGCGCGGCTCCGCGACGCGGGTACGGGCGCGACCTACGGCGGGGCGCTCGCCGGCCTCGTGTGCGTCGCGCTCACCGTCCTCGACGCCGCGCTCGTCGCGGCGCAGCCAGTTCTCGCATACGCCTGCATCGGCGGGACCTCCATCCTGGCGGGCGCCCTCTCGACCCTCGGGGTGGGGCGCCGAGGGGCCGACGCGGCGCCGCGCGCGCGGCGCGGAGCCCGCGGCTGGGCGGTGGTGGTGCATGCACGCGACGCCGATCAGCGCGCGCTCGCGGCGCGGGCGCTGGCCCGCAGCCGCTCCGCAGCGTGAGTCGGCAAGGGCTCGATCGATCTCCGACAATCAGAGGCTGTCGATGAATCCCCGGCCCGAAGGGAGACCAGGCGGCGCGGAGCGCCGCCGTCGGTCGACGGGCCCCATGCCGTAGGCAGTGCTTTCTGGGGGCAAGCCCCCAGACCCCCAGCTGATTCGCGACCCCTCGGTCCGCTGCGCTTCGCTCGGGGCTCGCTCAGGTCGAACCCGTAGGTGCGGAGCACCGAAGGGTTCGGACTCGGGTGGGGCCCCATGGGGGGAGGGGTTGGAACAACCCCTCCGAAGACTCAGCCTGGCTCGATCGATCTGGGTGCAGATCGGGCCATGTCCGTCGGTGCCCCCGCGGAATCACTCGAATTATTGCACCGCAGAGGGCCGCGGAGG
>JAWLGW010001005.1:0-3086 GCA_041690735.1 Planctomycetota bacterium | reverse complement strand
GGCGAGTCGATCCGGGCGGTGGTGGCGGGCCCAGCGGCGAGAGGACCGCCCGCAGGTCGGCGGGGCCGGCCTCGAAGGTGACGTCGATCCCCTCCAGGGCGGTCAGGCTGGGCGTGCCGCTGGCCATGTCCATGGTGGCGTCGGCGTGGAGGGTGAACCGGGTCTCCCCCTCCAGGCGCAGGGTGGTCTCCTGCTCGCCCTGCTTGGCCCGCAGGGTCGAGCCCGCGGCGAAGGCGACGCCCAGGTCGAGGTCCATGCCCACCGGCCCGGCCACCGTCTCCTCGGGGCGGCCGTTCATGGCCGCCGCCGGGTCGAGCTTGAAGCCCACCGCCGCCGCGAGGTCGACGGTGGTCGCCCCCTCGAAGGCCAGGGCCAGGTCGCGGTGGGCCACGCTGCCGCCGGCCACGATCAAGCGGGCCCGCAGGCGGGCGGCGCGCTCGCCGCGGTCGTAGCCCTCGGTGGCGAGGGTGCCGCTGCGCGGGTCGCGATACAGGCGGCCGGTCGCGGCCTCGAACCGGGTGCCCGGCCCCACGGTGGCGGAGAGGGTGGGGCCGCCGGGCAGGCCGCCCTCCACGGTGCCCTCGCCCTCGCGCAGGGTGACCGAGGCGGCCGCCGCGGCGCCGCGCACCTCGGCCACGGCGCCCTCGCGGGTGCCGTAGCGCACGTTGCCGGCCACCCGCGCCTCGAGGTCCACCTCTCCGGGCAGGTCGGCCCGCAGGCCGCCGCCCTCGACCTCGGTCTCGGCGGCGGTGCCCGCCACCCGCACGTCGGCGGTCATGCGGACGCCGCCGCCGGTGAGGGTCTCCTCCTTGATCCCCGCGAAGGCGTAGCCGTCCAGGTGCACTCGGGCGCCGGGCTTGAGGGTCGTCTCCAGGCGGGTCCCGCCGCTCATGTTCTCCAGCACCCCCAGGGCGCCGCGCGACACGGTCTCGCCCCGCAGGTCGAGGTCGGTCTTGGCGAACACGAAGCCCATGCGGGTACCCAGCGAGCCCTCCACGTCGAGCACCGGCAGGGTCGACTCGTCGACGTCGGGGGTGGCGGGGTCGTCGGCGGCGCGGATCCGCATGCGCTCGGGCAAGGTGACGCCGGGGGCCAGGCCGTCGAGGCCGCTGACGTCGACCGGGCCCTCCACCGCCAGCGCGAAGCGGCTGTCACGGCTGATCCGGAGCTCCTTCTTGTCGGCGGGATCGCCCGTCAGGGGGCGCAGGGTCACGCCGCCCTCCACGTCGACCTCGGCGTCGGCCGTGCCGCGGGCCGCCAGGCGCGGCCCTCCGGGGAGGCCAGCCTCCAGGTCCGACAGCCGCGCCGCGCCGAGCACCGCCAGCGAGGCGTCCACCTCGATCGCCTCGGGGTCGTCGAAGGGGATCCGCTCGCGGTGCTCCCCGGTCACCTCGAGGTCCACCCGGTCGATCCGGGCCGAGCCGAAGCGGGGGTCGTGCACCTCCCCCGTCAGGGTCGCCGTGGCCCGATAACCGTTGGGGCGGCGGTCGTCGCTCACGTAGGTGCGCCCGTCGAACCGCCCGTTGGCGTCGAAGCGCATCTCGTGATTGCTGAGGTCCACATGCCCGCGGCCGTCGGAGAGGGTGATCCGGCGCGGGTCGGCCAGGGCGTGGAAGCCGACCGACATGTCGGTCACCGGGATCGGCGGCAGGACCGGCGGCGGCCCGTCGCTGGGCGGCGTGTCGCCGCCCGGCAGCCAGTCCAGCAGGTCGGTGGCGCCGGGCGGCCAGCGCTGGATCGGCAGCGAGGAGGCGACGCTCACCTTGTTGCCGTCGACCTTGAAGTCCTTCCAGCCGCGGCCGATCCCCAGGAAGCCGCGCTTGAAGCGCTGCACGGTGCCGTCGGGGGTGATTCGAATGTCGGGCACCAGCTTGCCCGCCAGGCCGCTGCCGCCCATCTCGAACACCAGGTTGCCGCTGCGGTCCCGGTAGATCTTCTCGATCGTCACCTCCTGCGGCCAGAAGCGGACCCCCATGAGCTCGAGGGCCAGCTTCATGTGGATCACCCCCTTGCCGTCCATCTCCATGCGGTCGAACCGCAGCGGCCCCAGCGCCATGGGGTTGGTCGGCACGAACTCGAGGGTCCGCAGCACCGCCTCGCCCTCGCCGGGGCGCTTGGTGAACTCCGCCTTCAGCCGCACCTGCGTGCCGTTCCGCACGCTGAACGGCCCCAGGGTCGCCTCGCCGGCCGGCAGGTTGAAGTCGGTGTTCCGCGGGCCGCGCCCGTCGTCGACGGTGAAGGAGGTGGTCAGGTTGACCAGCCGGAACGCCTCGAGGTACTGGCGCAGCTCCGAGTGGGTCGGGTTGCGCAGGGGCACCGAGACGTCGTTGAGGGTGACGTCGGCGCCGTCGGGGTTGGAGACGATCGCCTCGAACGGATCGACCGCGGTCGGCGTCGCCGGCTGCGCGAGCGCCGGGGTCGCGAACAGCAGCGCGGCGGCGAGGACGGGCAGGCTCCAGCGGCGGGGGATGGGCTTCATGGCAGACGCTCCCGCCGCCCCTTGCGCACGCGCCATACCTGGCGCGAAATGCGTTAGAACCCAAAGGCTTAGGCCTGGCGCCCGACGCGGAGTTGGTTCGCAAGTGAGCCCGAAATCAATCGGTCTCACATGCGACTCTTGGCGGCTCGACCCCGGCGTCTCCGTTACACTCCCGCTGTGCGCGCTCTCGTCTGGCTGCTGCTCCTGATCCCCACCCTCGCTCGGGCCGAGGTGTGGGCGGACCCCGACATGGCTGAAGCGGTCCAGGGAGCGGAGCTGATCGTGCTCGCTCGGGCGCCGGCCGGCGGCTCGCGCGGCGAGCCGCGGGTCCGCTTCACGATCGAGCGGGCCCTCGTCGGCGACGCGCCGGCGGCGCTCGAGGTCGCCGGGCTGCACGACCCGACCGCGACGTCGGGCCCGGTGTTCGCGCCGGACGAGCAGGTGTACCTCGTCCTCCGCCGCCACCAGGGCCAGTGGCAGGTGCCCACGCCGACCTTCGGCCGCTACCCCCTGCGCGAGGGCGCGGTGCACTACGCCACCCTCCGCGACACCTACCTGCGCCTCACCCTGGCCCCGGCGGACTTCGAGGCCTACGTGGCGCTGCTGC
>JAWLGW010001004.1:0-3096 GCA_041690735.1 Planctomycetota bacterium | reverse complement strand
CCCGTCCAGCAGGGCCAGGGCCGCGTGCTGGCCGCCGGCGTCGCGCCGACCGAGGAGCGCGCCCACCTGCCGCCACACGCTGTCCGTCAGGTACGCCGCCAGCCGCTCCCGCGTGCGGGGCGTCAGCTGCAGCCCGTCGGCCTCCCGAAGCACCCGTCGCAGGACGCCCCGCAGGCGCTCCTCTCGGCCGCGGGCCCCCAGGATCTGGATCAACCCCTCCCAGGGCTCGCGCTGCCCGGGCTCCAGCTCGCACAGCCGCTCCAGGGCGCCGATCGCCTGCTCGACCCGGCCGAGCTCCAGGCACAGGGTCTGCAGCCGCCGCAGCAGCTCGCCGTCGCGCAGGGTGGCGAGGTCGACGTCCGCCAGGAGCGGGGCCGCGAGGTCGTGGCGCTGCCGGGCGGCGTGGATCAGGGCCAGGCGCGCCAGATACCGGGCGCGTCGTTCGGGGTCGTCGCGCACCAGCGCCTCGAGCTGCGCCTGCGCCTGCTCGTGGCGCTCGGGCAGCTCCTCCAGCAGGCTCGCCAGCTGTCGCCGCAGCTCCAGGGCCGCGGCCGGCGGCGGCTCGTGCCCGAGCAGGCTCTCCAGCAGGTCGGCGGCCTGCGGCGCGCGCCCCTGCCGCCCGCTCACCTCGACCAGCGCAGCCACGCGCCCCAGCCAGCGGGCGCTCCACTCGGGTGCGCCCCACTCCGGCGCCCCAAGAGCCACCCGACCCTGCTCCTCCTCGAGGAACGCGTCCACGGTGCCAAACGGCTCGTGCAGGTTCACCCCGCCTTCGAGCCAGCGGCGGTAGCGCGGCCCCTCGTCCGCTAGAGGCCGCGCCTGCTCCAGCGCTGCTCGGCCGGGCTCCCCTTCCCCCAGCCGCGCGTGCAGGTCCACCAGGGCCAGGTGCAGGTCGAACGCCTCGGGCGCCTCGCCCAGGGCGGTGTGCAGCGCGCGGCGCGCCGCCTCGTGCTCGTGGAGGCGCAGGAGCAGCGGCAGCAGGTCGAGGAGGGCCGCGGCCCCGGTGCGCGGGGGGAGCGGACGCACGAGCACCTCGCGCGCGGCCGCTCGCTCGTCCTGGGCCAGGTGCAGCTCGGCCAGCTCCCGGCGCAGCTCCACCTGCTGCGGGGCGAGCTCCACCGCGCGCGCGAGCAGCGCCCGGGCCGCCCTCGCGAGGCCCTGCCCCCGCAGCGCCCGGGCGTTCTCCAGCAGGCGCTGCAGGCGCGCCTCCGCCGGGAGCCGCTCCAGCAGCGCCTCCAGCGCGTCGACCCCTTCCTCGCGGCGACCCAGCAGCAGGAGCGTCCGGGCGCGCGCCTCGAGCAGGTCCTCCCGGGCGCGGTCGGCGCGCAGCCGCGCGTCGAGGTACGCCAGCCGCCCCTGCTCGTCGCGCAGCAGGTCGAACAGGCGCAGCACCTCCTCCTCGAGGCGCCCGCTGCGGGGCAGGCGCTCGCTCGCCGCCAGCAGCGCCTCCAGCGCCTCGCGCGGACGGTCGAACCCGGCCAGCAAGCGCGCGAGGTCGAGCGCCGCCGCGGGGTCGCGCGGGCGGGCCTCCGCGCGGGCGCGGGCGTCGGCGACCAGGCGCTGCCGGTCCGCCCCCGAGGCCACCAGCCGCGCCCGCCGGCGGAGGATCTCGGGCCGGCGCCAGTAGTCGGCGGTGACCCGCGCCAACAGGCGATCGAGGAGCGCCGCCGCCTCGGCCGACGCGCCCAGCGCCTCGTGGGCCGAGGCGGCCGCGAGGTCGATCGCCACGCCCGTCTCGGGGTCGGGGCCGGCCGCGCGGGCTCGCTCCAGGCCGGCCAGGGCCTCCTCGTGCAGGCCATAGCGGGCGCAGGCCTCTGCCGCCTCCAGGTGCCCGCTGGCGGTGCCGCCCAGCACGTCCCCGTAGCTGGCGAGGTGCGTCCGCAGCAGGTCGGACCGCTCGAAGCGCGCCGCGGCGTCGAGGAGCCGCTCGGTCCAGGCGCGCCGCCGCGCCGGTGAGCGGGCGCCCTCCACCGCCCGCGCCAGCAGGTAGAGCGCCGCCGGGTCGTTGTCGGTCAGCAGCACGTCGGCGAGGAGGAACGCCAGGTAGGGCTCGTCGGGGTGATCGCGCACCGCCGCGCGCAGCAGCGCCTCCCCGCCGGGGTCGTGCAGGGCGAGGAGCAGCCGCACCAGCACCGTCTTGCCCCGCGGATCGCGCGGATAGGCCTGCAGGTGGGCGCGATACATGCCGAGCAGCTCGTCCGTCTTGCCGGCGTCGCGATACAGGTCGAGCAGCCGCTCCAGCGGCGCCTCGAGGGTCGGGTCGTGGTGGAGGGCGGTGCGCAGGGGGAGCGAGGCCTCGGCCAGCCGCTCGGGCGCCACCGGCTCGTCGGCGCGGGCGATGGGCGCGAGGAGGGTCAGGAGCAGGGCGAGGGCGGGGGCCCAGGCGCGAGGTCGCTGAGCGAGGAAAGCAGGAAAGTAGGAACAGAGCGTCCCTGACGGGAGCTGCTCGTCGCGTCGCTCCGGCTTCGCGCGCGCCGCCTGGCGAGCGGCTCCAGCGGCTCGGCCGTCGAGTGGCCCCGCCCTGCGGCTCACACCGCGCTCGCTGCCGTCCGCTCGAGCACCTCGTCGAGGACGGCGTCCACGTCGAGGGACTCGGCCTCGCCCTCGAAGTTGAGGATCACCCGGTGGCGCAGCGCGCCCTTGGCGGCGCGCCGCACGTCGTCCTTGGCCACGGCGGTGCGGCCGTCGAGGAGGCAGTGGACCCGGGCGGCGCGGATCAGGGCCTGCATGCCGCGGGGGCTCGCGCCGTAGGAGACGAAGCGGCGCACCCGCTCGGGGGCGCCCTCACCGTCGGGGTGCGTGGCGAGGACCAGGCCGGCGGCGTACTCGGCCACCGGGTCGGCCACCGGCACCTGCGCCGCCACCTCCTGCAGGCGCGTCAGCTCCTCGCCGCTGACCACCACCTCCAGGTCGGGCTCGGCGAAGCCCGCGGTGCGGCGGGAGATCTCCACCAGCTCGGCCCGGTTGGGGAAGGGCACCTGCAGCTTGAACAGGAACCGATCGAGCTGCGCCTCGGGGAGGGGGTAGGTCCCCTCCATCTCGAGGGGGTTCTGGGTCGCCATGACGAAGAACGGGCTGGGCAGCGGCATGCGCTCG
>JAWLGW010001003.1:0-3099 GCA_041690735.1 Planctomycetota bacterium | reverse complement strand
TGGGGGTCCAGGCCGCTGGCGGGGCCGCCGAGCTGCTGGCAGAGCGTGATGCTCATGCTGCGGTCATCGACGGCCAGCCGGTAGGGGCACGGGCCCCTGGCGGTGGTGGCACCGGATACGCTTGACATGGATTTCCCTCCAGGCCGGCGCCGTCATCCGCCCCCGGAACACATGAGGGGCTGGAGCGTCTGGCTTTCGGACGGGCGGGTTGGTTGGCCCGCACGGGCGATCGGCAGACGGCCCAGGCCGCTAGGAGGCGGCGGCGGCGAGGCGTCCTCCGCGGAGGAGCCCCGCTCGGCCAGGCGGGCGGCGTAGGCCCCAAACGGGGAGCGGGGGTCGGCGGCCGCGGAGGAGGGCAGGGCAGGGGGCGCGCGCCGGAGGTGGGGTGCCGCGACCTCGGGCGCGACCTCGGGGAGCGTCTTGGGGACCAGCTTGGCAGTCGCGGCCCGTGCGGCGGCCAGGCGCCCGGCGTGGCGCACCCCGGCGCTGGCGGTCTCGGACAGGGCCCCGAAGGCCAGGAACTCGGCCTCCGACTTGACCACGTTGGCCGCCACGGCGCGGCTGGATGGGGTCACGTAGTTGGCCACCTGTCCGGCGTGCGGCGCGAGGCGCAGCCCGGGTCCCACGGCGCGGGCGGCCAGCGGCAGCAGGAGCGCGGTGGCCGCCAGGCCGATGCCGGTGGCGACCAGATACTTCTTTGGCTCCGCCATGCCGGGGGCGTCGCCCAGGGCCCAGGCGGCGGCGTCCTGCGCCGCGGTCCAGATCCCGCCCCAGGCGAGGCCGCCGGCCAACACGTACGCGGCCGCGGTGGGGAGCCCGGCCGCCGCCAGTCCGGCCAGCACGGGGGGGAACAGGCCGCCGCCCACCAGCCCGCCGGCCGCGTGGGCCGCGGCGGCCTTCCAGGACCAGCGGGTCTCCTTGGAGAGCGCGACCTTGGCGCCGTAGACCGCCACGCCAGCCAGGGCGCCGATGCCCGCTCCGATTGCCATGGCCAGGAGGATCACGGACCGCCCGTGAGCAAGCTCCGGGCCAGCCCGCGGAGCCCCGTGTCCGGGCGGCTCGAGGGCCGCTTCGGCTCATTTGCGGTGCGCGAGGGGTCGAGGAGCGTCCCGCGGCGGGACGGAGGTCGGCGCCGCCTCCTCGGCCAGCAGGTCCGCCCAGGTCCGCATGTACACCACCACGTCCTCGCGCCGATTGCGCCGCAGGGCGTAGGTGTCGCCGGGGTAGCGGGCCAGGACGCGCGGATCGGACAGGTGCTCGAGGTGGGCGATGTCCTCCAGGCGCAGCCCGGCGGCGAGCATTTCCTGGATCACGTCCCCCAGCGGCGCGCCGGTGGTGGTGCAGTGCTCCTCGGCCTGCCGGCGCCAGTCGCCGTCGCGCGCCTGCGCCAGCCGGTGCAGCTCGGCGGGCGGCCGGCCCGTCAGCGTCTGCGCCAGGTGCCCGCAGTTGCACGAGCCGTAGTGGCCCCACTGGTAGGGCGCGCCGGTGGCCAGGCGGTCGGCGGTGGCGCGGAGGGCAGAGATCAGTCGCTGGCGGCGATCGCTCATGGCAGGCCTCGCCCGTCCAGAGTAGCCCAGCCCGCTCGGCCGGCCAATCGTCCAGTCATTGCCAGGAAAGGAGTTGAGGAAGATCGCCGCTCGGCGTGATGAGCCGCCGGCTGGGCGGCATTGGGCCCTCCAACGCCGGAGAGGGAGCGAGCCCATGGTGATAGCTTCTGGAGGCCCCAAGACGGGCCGGACGCGGAGGAGGCGCGTGACGCGCAAGGCTGCCAGCGACGAGACCCTGTTCCGCGCCTTCCGCGAGTGCGCCGATGAGGCGGCGTACGAGGAGCTGGTGCGGCGCCACTGGGCGCACGCCTATCGGCTGGCGCGCCACTGCCTGGGCGACGCCGACGCCGCCCAGGACGTGGCGCAGGACGTGTTCGTGCAGGTGGCGCGCGCCGAGGCGAGCTTCGCCGGCGAGGGGGACTTCATGGCCTGGCTGCGGACGCTGGTGTTCAACGCGGTGCGCATGAGCGTGCGCGGCCGGGAGCGCCGGCGCCGGCGCGAGACCCGCGCTGCGGAGCGGCGGCCCGTCGCGGCTGACCCGGAGGGCGACGCCCGGCTGCAGGCGGTCGAGGTGCGCGAGCACGTGGCGCGGCTGCCCCTCGACCTCAGCTTCGCCGTGGCGCTGCGCTACCTCGAGGGCCTCTCGCACAAGGAGGTGGCCCTGGCGCTGGACTGCCCGCAGGGGACCGCCAGCTCGCGCATTCGGCGCGGGCTGGAGGAGCTGCGCGAGTCGCTGGCCGGCGCCGGGTTCGCGGTGGCGGGGCCGGGGCTGAAGGCGCTCCTGCGGGAGGGCGCGCCCGTCGAGGTGCCGCCGCCTCCGCCGACGCGGCGGCTCCTGGTGGGCGGCGCCAAGGGCGCCGCGGCGAGCAAGCTCGCGGTGGCCGCCGCGGCGGTCTTGCTGGCGATCACCGGCTGGGTGACGCTCGCCGCGGGCGGCGTGGCGCCCGGCCCCACCGAGGTGGCGGGAGGGAAGGGGAGGGAGCCCGAGCAGGTCGTCCCGCTGGCGGACGGGCCGACGCCCGCGGCTGCCCTCCGGGCGCCGGACGCGGCTGCGCCCGGCGAGGCGCGCCCGAAGGAGCCCGCCGAGGCCGTTCCGGCCGCTCCGGCGGGCGAGGCGGAGGGCGCCAGCTCGCCCGAGGAGCGCGCGGGGCCGGCCGCCGACGCGAGTCCGCTGCCGCCCGGCGGCGAAGACCTCGCCTGGCGGGAGGTGTCGCTGGTGGTGGCCGGGCGGGTGCTCCACGCCCAGACCCACCTGCCGGTGCCGGGCGTGGAGCTGTGGGCCAGGCCGCGCTGGGAGGCGGGCGCCAACTCGCTACGGAGCACCGGCTCCTCCACCGCGCGCAGCGACGCCGCCGGGGCCTTTCGCCTGGAGCGCTCCCTGCGCGTGAGCGGGGACGCCCGCCTGGGCGGGGTGACGCTGCTCACGCGGGCGGCGGGCTACCAGCCGTTCCTGCGCACCCTCACCCTGGAGGAGCTCGAGGGGCCGCTCGACCTGCTCCTCGAGCCCGGCGAGGGCGCGGCGGTCCGGGGGGTGACGGTCCTCGAGGACGGC
>JAWLGW010001002.1:0-3100 GCA_041690735.1 Planctomycetota bacterium | reverse complement strand
TGGGGCGGCCGCAGGTCGATCGCGTCGTCGAGGTCGAGGACCAGCGCCGGGGCGTGGCGCCGCAACGGCACCAGGTCGACCTCCCCGAACACCAGGCGGTGGAGCACCACCGCGTCCTGCTCGGCGAGCGCGCGAAACTGCCGCCGCCGCGCGAAGGTCCCGCGCGCCAGCGGCGCCAGGGTGCCCTCGATCCCCGCCGCGGTCAGCCCCGGCAGGTGATCGCGCACCCGCACCCGCGCCGAGGCGGCCGCGGGGTCGAGGGTCAGGAAGGTGACGCGCAGGGGGTCGGACACGGCAGCGCAAGGGTACCGCGGAATCGCGTCCGCGGCCGTGCGTAAACCGCCCGCGAACCTACGCGCGCGCGTAGGTCGGCGGAGAGGCACGGCCCGTTCCGTGGCCGGACGGCCGAGCGGAAGGCGCCCGCGACCTACGCGCGCGTAGGTCGGAGTGGGCCACGGCGCTTCCGTGGCCGGACGGCGGGCGGAAGGCGCCCGCGAACCTACGCGCGCGCGTAGGTCGACCTCCGTCACCGCAGCACTTAGTCCCAGGCCTCCCACGAGTCCTCGTCCGGGACCGGCCAGGGCAGCAGGGCCTCGCCGATTCCGAGGAGGGCGTGGGCCCGGACGACCGGGTCACCCAGACGCTCCGCCCAGGCGCGCGCTCCCGCGGGATCGCCGGCCGCCGTCTGACCGGCCGCCAAGGCTTGCGCGGTCTCGGCGTCGGCGCGCCCGTCGAAGGCCGCGAAGTAGCGGTCGGGGTCGGCGAGACCCAGGGTGACGTGCAGGCGGATCGCCGCCTCGGAGAGGCGGTAGGCGCACTGCCGCTGGACCCAGTTCGAGGTCGCGGTGAAGCTCGAGGTCCGGTCGTAGTTGATCGTCCACATCTTGGGCTCGAACGGCTCGAACCCGACCTGCTCATTGGTCAGGAAGCCGAAGTCGTTCCACCCAGCGCGCAAGAACGACGCCTTCGCCGCCGTCGCCCGCGCCCCCTCGGCGTCGCCCGCCTCCGCCTGCACCCGCGCCACCTCGAGGAGCGCCGCCGCGCGCAGGGACTGACTCGCGAAGCGGGGGCCCAGGGCGATCGCCGCCTCCGGCTCGCCGGCCCGGGCGAGGGCGATCGAGGTGACGAGCAAGCCGTCGTCCCCGAACTGCCGGAACCGATCGATCGAGGCCGCGAGGTCGGCGGCGGCTCGCGGCTCGCCCCGCTCGATCAAGCGGCGCACCCCGGCCAGCACCGCCGCCTCGAGGTCGGCGTGCTCGAACCAGGCGGCGTCGGGGCGCAAGCTCTCCAGGAGGCTCCGGGCCTCGTCCACCAGGCCGACCCGAAACATCGCTCGCAGCACCGCGTGCAGCACGGACACCCGATCGGGCGCCCCCGCCGCCTCGCGGACCAGCAGGTCGAACCGCTCCCGGGCCCGGTCCAGCGCCCCGGCCCGGGCGTAGCCCGCGGCGGCGATCCGGCGCAGGTGCCAGGGGTAGCCCCGGTCCTCGAAGGTCGCCGCGGCGTGCTCCACCGCCTCGAGGACCTGGAGGCGCGCGGCGCGGTCGTCCTCCGCGCTGCGGACCAGGCGGCGCAGGGTCAGAAAACGCAGGTACTCGCCGTCGACCTGCAGGACGCTGGCCAGCGCGTTCTCCAGCGCGCGCGCGGCGAGGTGCGGCGGGCCCGCCCGCCGAGCCCGGGCCGCCAGGCGCGCCAGCGCCCGGGCGCGGATCCCGGGGTACGGCAGGCGGCTGGTCTCGTCGACGACCTCGCCCAGGTCCGCCTCGTCGACCCAGGCCAGGAACAGCTCGTGCTGGACCTTCCGCTGCAGGCGCGCCTCGTCCCGGGCGTCGCCCAGGGCGCGCACGGCGGCCCGGGCGCCCTCCTCGTCGCCGGCGCGCGCCCGGGCCAGCGCCACCTGCTCGGGGATCCGCACGAACCCCGAGGGGCTCGGCTCTGCGGCCGCCACCTGCAGGGCCGCCTCGAGGTCGCCGTCGCGGACCAGGGCGGCGGCGATCTGCTCGTGGAGGCGCGACGTCCACACGTTCGCGCGGGACGCCGCCAGGGCGGTGCGGGCCGCGTCCCGCAAGGCGCGGCGGCGGAGCGCGTCGATCCCTGGGGCGGGGCCCGCGATCACCGTCGGCGGCGGGGCGTGGCCCCAACGGTCGGTCCACGTGACCTCGCGCACCACCACGTGGGCGACGTCCGGCAGCGCCACCTGCCGGGTCACCGTCGCGCCCGGCGCCACGGTGCCGATCGCCACCGGGAGGCGCTCGCCCAGAGGAGCCGTCGGGTGCTCGTGGGCGACGCGCCCCACCACCTCGAACGCCGGCGCGTCGCCCACGTTGGTGACCGCGACCGTCAGGCGCCGCCCGCGCCGGCTCACCTGCGCCGTCAGCCGCGGGGCTCCGGCCGGGACCGCCCGCGGCCGATCCCACCGCAGGAGGTCGTCGCCGATCCGCGCGTCGTGCCCGCCCAGGATGCGCCACACGCGGGTCTGCCGCCCGGCGCTGCCGAGGAGCAGCGTCCCGTCGGGGCTGAAGGCGAGGGCCGCCACCCACTGGCGGTGCCCGTCCGCGCTGCGCAGGCTCGCCACCGGCCAGGGCGGTCCGCCGGCGGGGTCGAGGCGCCACACCCGCACCCGGTCGTCGGCGTGAGCGGTTGCGGCGAAGGCCCCTGCGGGCGAAAAGGCGACGGCGTTCGTCTCGGTCGGCCCCAGCGCCGCGACGGGTGCCCGGGTGGCGCGCCGGCCGTCGGCCGACAGGTCGACCCGCCACAGGCGCGCGCCGCTGGGGCCGGGCGCCGGGTCCGCCGCTGGCGGCCGCCAGGCGTGGTCGGGGACCAGCAGCAGGCGCCCGTCGGGCGACAGGTCCGCCTGCCCGTGACCGGGCCACCGAGCGAGCAGCGTCAGCCCGCCGCCGGGCTCCACCCGCCCCAGGACGAGGACCGCTCCGGACGCCAGGAACAGGTCGCCCCCGGTCGCCAGGCGCGTGACCTGCTCGTCGCCCCCGACCTCGAGCCGCCCCCTGACCTCGAGCCGCCCCCTGACCTCGAGCCCCTCCGTGGCGCCGCCGGCTTCGACGCGCCGGCAGGTGATCGCGCCGGCGCGGTCCGCGGGCAC
>JAWLGW010001001.1:0-3104 GCA_041690735.1 Planctomycetota bacterium | reverse complement strand
GCCTTCACCTGCGCGAGGTGCTCGCGCGCCAGAGCCGCCGGGGCAAGACGGTGTTCTTCTCCAGCCACGTGCTCCCCGACGTGGAGGCGGTCTCGGACCACCTGGTCGTCCTCGACGGCGGGCAGGTCGCCTACGAGGGCTCGACGGAGGGCTTCTGCGCCGACCGGGAGCTGCCGGTCCGGGTCGCCTGGCGCCCTCCCGCCGGCGACGCCACCCGCGCTCAGGCGCTGCGCGAGGAGGTCGAGGCGGCGGCCGGGCAGGAGGCGGTCGCCCGCCCCGACGGCGCCCTCGAGATCTCCTGCGCCGGGCAGACCGCCGCCGACGCCTGCGTGAGCAGGGTGGTCGCGGCCGCCGGCAGCGTGCTGCAGGTCCAGCCGCAGCGACCCACCCTCGAGGAGACCTTCATGTCGCGCTTCGGCGGCCAGCAGCAGGAGGAGACATGAGCAGCGACGCGCCGGCGCCCCACCGCGTGGGCCGGGCCGAGGCGGTCCTGGCGGTGGCCTCCCTCGCCTTCCGCGAGTCGGCCCGCAACCGGGTCCTGCACGCCCTCCTGGCCGCCACGGCGCTGGTGGCGGGGATCTCCTACCTGATCGCGTTCGTGGCCGGCGGCGACGTCGACCCGGCGCGGCAGCACAAGATGATCGCCGACCTCAACCTGTCGGCGATCCTCCTCCTGGGCACGATCGCCTCGATCTTCCTCGGCACCCACCTGATCTATCAGGAGGTCGAGCGGCGCACGGTCTACACCGTGCTCGCCCGACCGATCAGCCGCGGCGGGTTCCTGCTCGGCAAGTACCTCGGCCTCTCGGCCGTGGTCGGGCTGGCGATCGCGATCATGGGCGCCTTCCTGCTGGCCTTCCTCGCCCTCACCAGCTGGGGGTCGACCGTCGAGGTCCCCTACCTCCACCTGGCCCTGGCGGTGGCGTTCATCTACGTGGAGCTGGCGGTCGTGATCGCGGTGGCGCTCCTGTTCTCGGTCGCGGCCCACCCGATCGAGGGGGCGGTGTTCGCCTTCATCGTGGCGGTCACCGGCCACGTGACCGGGAACCTCAAGGACCTGGGCGCCGAGCTGGTGCGCATGAGCCAGGTCCCGGCCGCCGCGGCCGCGGACGGCGGCGACTCGGCCGCTCGCGCCGCCCTGGAGGCGGGCCCCAGCGCCCTGGCCCTCTTCGGCGAGAAGGCGCTGTACGTCCTGTACGTGCTCCTCCCCAACTTCGACAACTTCGACCTGCGCAGCGAGGCGGTGTGGGGCCTCCCGCTCGACGCAGCCCGGCTCCTGTTCGCGGTCGGCTACGCGGCGGTGTACGTGGCGATCCTGCTGTCGCTGGCGACCCTCGTGTTCCGGCGCAAGGTGCTGTAGTGGGCCGCCGCCTCCAGCTCCCGGTGCTGCTGGTCGGGGCGGGGCTGCTGTTCCCGCTCCAGGCCCAGATCGACGCCCGCCGCGGCGAGCCCCTGGACGTGATCCGCACCCTCCCCCCCGACTCGGTCCTGCCCGTGCTCGCCTTCGGCCACCGGGAGACGGTGAGCGACCTGCTCGAGCTGCAGGCGACCAACTTCCTCATGAAGCGGCTCGAGCGGCTGAACAAGCTCGAGCAGGAGCACCTCGACCGGCTGTACGGCGCGGTGCTGGCCCTCGACCCCAACAACGCCGGGGCGGCGGTGCGCGGCGGAATGTACATGTCGAGCGTCGCCGACCGCCCGCACGCGGCGCTCGCCTTCCTGCGCCGCGCCGCCGGCCAGGAGGGCGACCCGGCGCGGGCGGTGCACCCGCAGCACCCCGAGCGGTGGCGGCTCCTGTTCGAGCAGGGCTCGATCCACCTGGTGAACCTCGCCAGCCGCTCCGCCAGCGAGGCCGAGCGGACGCGGCTGGTCAGCCGCGCCGGCGAGCTGTGGCGCGAGGCGTCGCAGCAGCGCGGCGCCCCCAGCAACCTGGCGGGGCTGGGCGACTCCCTGGCCGAGCGGGGGCTGAGCCGGCTCGAGACGATCCAGGTCGAGGCCGAGAGCTGGCGGCGGCGGGTCGAGGACGACGACCCCCTCACCCGTCGCGTCGCTCGCCGCCGCTGGCGCACCGCCACCTCGGGCCTCAGGGCCGAGGTGCTGTCGGAGGCGCTGAGGCAGGTCCGCGCCGCCGGCCAGCCGGTGGAGACCATCGAGGAGCTCGCCGCCCTCACCGGCCTCGACACCAGCGACCCCGCCGGGGTGGGCCTGCGGATCGTGCGGGGGGTGGTGGTCTCGCCCGCCTACGAGGCCGCCGCGCTGGAGCGCGTCCTGCGCACACGCGCCCGTCGCTGGCGCGCGACGAACGACCCCGCCAAGGACCCGACCCCGGCGGGCCTGGGGCTCACCGTCCCCACCTACCTGGAGGCGATCATCACTCGCGAGGGCGAGTGGGTGGTCCCTCGCGACGAGCGCGCCCCCTTCCCGCCGCTGGACGACCCCAGCCTGATCCGGTAACCGGGCCCGCTCGCGGCGGTTGCGGCCCTCTCGAAACCGGCGCCGCTCCCCGCCGTTTAGGGCCCGGAAGGAGACTGCTCCTCCATGTCGCGCAGGCGTCGCCGTCGCTGGCAAGGCGCTCGGAGGGACAGCGTAGCAGCGCTACGTGCCCGACGAGCAACGCAGCCAGCGGCGGCGAGGACAAGCGACATGGAGGAGTAGTTGACTGACGGGCCCTTGGCTACGCTGGAGCGCAGAGAGGCGGACCGGCGGGTGAGCGACGCGACCAGGCGAGACCTCGGCGCCTTCCCCGAGGGCCGATCCGATCCCCAGGCCAGCACCGCCGACGCCTCGCGCTCGCCCACCGCCGCCGTCGGCTCGGGCCGGCAGGCGCGGGTGGTCCGGGAGGTGGGCGGCTTCACCCTGGTGCGCCCCCTGGGCCAGGGCGGCATGGGGCGCGTGTTCCTCGCCCGCCAGCACAGCCTGGGCCGCCTGGTCGCCCTCAAGGTGCTGCACCCCGACCTGGCCGGCGACCCGGAGTTCCTGGCTCGCTTCCACCGCGAGGCTCGGGCGGCCGCCCTGTTCCAGCACCCCAACGTGGTGAGCGTGATCGACGCCGGCCGGGACGCGGACTCCGGCGTGGACTACATCGCCTTCGAGCTCGTGGAGGG
>JAWLGW010001000.1:0-3106 GCA_041690735.1 Planctomycetota bacterium | reverse complement strand
GCTGGAGGAACGCAGGGAGCAGCGCCCGAGCCGCGGCCTCGTCGTCTGCCTCCTGGTCGAACATGCGGCGCGCCTGCGCGGCGAGGCGATCGGCCGCGCCGGAGTCGCCAGCCCCGACCGCGCGCACGAGCTCGCGCATCTCCCGGTCGGTCACGCCCCTCCCTCGTCGACATTCGGGTGCTGCACCCGATCCGCCTCCAGCTCCGCTGCCACCAGCGCCAGGACCCGGTCGCGCCGCTCGTCGTCGACCATGAGGTCGATCGCCCTCGCCGCCGTCATGGCCTCCTCGGAGGCGAGCAGGAAGCGCGTCGGGTCCTCTGGCGGGGGCTCGGTCTCGCGCGCCTTGACGGCGCTGGCCCGGGCGTCGCTCAGCAGCCCCTTGATCGCCTGGGCGCTGTCCTTGTCGAGGAGCCCGCCGGCGACGAGGGCGGCCGCCTCCTGCGCCACCGCACCGCGCTCGCCGTCGGTGTCGGCGGCGCGGATCGCGGCCATGAGCTGGGCGCGCGGCCCCCCGTAGCCGTAGCCGTAGCCGTCCTCGTCCTCGCCGTCGTCCGTGACGGTGCCAGCCGACGGCGCCGGCGCGTCGTCCCACGAGTCGGCCACCGAGAGCTCGCCGCGGCGCCAGAGCCGCAGGCAGGTCGTGGTGGCGTTGCGGTCGCCGCCGCCCTGGGCGTCGACCAGCTTGGCGACGCTGATCAGCCGCTTGCTCCCGCGGTGATCCTCGGACTCGAGCAGCTGCGCGATCGCGCGGCGCACCCGCTCCCGCGTCTCGGGCTTGAACTTCCGCGCTTCCTTCGGGATCTCGATCATTCTGGCCGGTTCGTAAACGATTGCCGTTGTGATTCTTACGCTAGAACTTCAGAGCTCCACGCGCGCGGAAGGTGCGGGCGTGTCGGCGCGGGCCCTCCCCGTAAAGGTGTCGAAACAAAGGGGTTACGCGACGCCCGCCAGGGCTGCAACCGTGCGGTCTGGCGGGCGTCGCCCTGCAGGCCGCATAGTAGAGGGGCTAGCACGTGGGCTTGCCCAGGCTGGGGCAGTCGCCCTCGTGCGCCAGCTCCACCAGCAGCTGGCCCGGCCCCTCCGTCACCCGCTCCCTGGCGCCGCAGTCGGCGCAGCCCGGGTGCAGCGCGGCCAACAGGCCCGAGGTCACCCCCACCGCCTTGCTGGCCCGCTCAGCCCACGCCTGCACAGCGGCCCCGGGGCGCGGCACCGTGTCCCGCAGCCGCTTCAGCTCAGCGGCCAGCTCGTCCCGCTCGACACACGCCTGGTCCCGCTCGGCCACCGCCGTAGCGAGGGCGCTGCGGAGGTCATCCACCAAGCGAGGCCGGAGCCTGGCCCGAGCCGCCTCCCTGGCCTCGTCCCGCTCCTGCTCGAGCTCCGCCCGCTCCTCGGCCCACTCCCGCTGCCAGCGGGCGAACACCTCATGCACGCGGCGGTAGAGCTGCGCGTCGCCCCCGGGCTTGGGGAGGCTGGCGGTGCAGTCGTCGCGGCAGGGCTTCTCGATGCACCGACAGGGGTTCCAGCCGGGCGGCAGGTGCAGGCCGACCGGGTCGAACCGATCGGTAGCCCCGGGCCCCATGGAGACCGCCTGGTCCCGGCGCGTGGGCAGGCTGCCTATGCTCCGCCGCTCGCGCCACCGCCGGCGCCAGGCGAGGGCCAGGGCGGAGAGCCGCCACAGCGCCCAGCCCGCCAGGCACAGCGGAGCCGCCACCACGATCGCCGTCACCGCGCAGGCGATCGCGACGCCCACCCCGTGCATGTAAGCCGCCACGAAATCGCTCACGCCTCGTCCTCCTCGCCCGCCGTCGCGTCGAACATGCGCAGGCAGCCGGTGCAGGTCACCACGCCGGGGGAGACCATGACGGCGCCCTCCTCCCACGGCTCGACGCCCAGGGCGGCCTTGGCCTCGCGCTCCTCCTGGTCGTCGTCGAACTCCTTGACCTCGCCCTGCTCGAACACGAGGCGGCCGCAGGCGGGGCACTCCCACGACCAGGCCGGGGCGAGCTCGACCTTGGGCAGCTGCTCGGGCATGGCGACCTCCGGGGCGAGGGCCCCGTGTGGCTCTCGGTACCTGCGGCCGGAGGCTTGACCCCTTCCGGAGCGCCGGCCGTACGCCGGGTACGCCGGGTTGCCGCCGACTTGGCGTACCGAATGGCGGGCGAATTCGGGCGCTGCTGGGCCGTACGCCAAGTGGGACGGGTACGCCGGGTTGCCAGAACACGATTGCCCCAAAGGGATTTACTTGCCGTAAGTCCTTATAGATAGGTAGTAATTTTGCAATCCAGGTGCATCCGTCCCATTCCCTGCAGTCCGGAACGACTGCAGAACCACCCGGCGTACCCGTCCCACTTGGCGTACGCGGGGGTAGCACTGCGAATTCGAGGGGCTACGGGTACGCCGGGTCCAGGCCAACCCGGCGTACCCGGCGTACGGCGACGACGACTAAAGGGTTATGCGTCTCAGCAGGAGACGCGCCAGCCGCGGACGTTGCCATGCCGCGTTGGCTGCACCCGGAGCCCGGGCTGCGGGTCGGCGTGGATCTGCCGCAGCAGCTTGCCCAGCCGGATGTCCGAGCGGGCGGCGGCGAGATCGACGCCGACCTGCTCGAGCAGCGCCAGCCACTCGGCTGTGGTGGCCTCTCGCCAGCCCGAGGTCACCACACGACGCAGGCCCTCGACCACGCGCGCGGCGTCGCCCAGGAGCTCCCCCTCGTCGCCCTCGGCGCTCCCACGCGAGAGGATCATCTCGGTGGCGCGGCGCCCGTGGGCCATGTGCCACAGCACCAGCTCGTGAGCGCGCTCGACCGTCCTCGCCGGGACTTCTCGCCGCTCGAGCGGGCCACCGGCGCGGGCCGCCCTCACCGCGGCGTCGAGTCCGTGCAGGAGCGCCGTGAGTCGCTGCTGCTGGTCGGCCGCCTTGCCCCACATGGCCTCGAGCAGCCCGGCGCCGGTCTGACCCAGCGCCACAGAGCGGGTGCGACAGGCCCTCACGTGCTCGTCGAGCAGCGAGACGGCCTCGTCGGTCGGGCGCTGCATGTCGCCGCTGCCGGCGCGCAACAGGGCCGTGACGAGGTCGCGCCACAGCCGGGCTATCGCCGGTGGGACCT
>JAWLGW010000999.1:0-3106 GCA_041690735.1 Planctomycetota bacterium | reverse complement strand
GCTGGCTGAACTTGGCCGCGCCCCAGGCCGAGGCGATGACGGCGAGGAGGCCGACCCCCGCGGTGGGGTCAGTAGCCTGCACCCCGGCCACGATGGCGGCGCCGGAGCCCAAGAAGACCAGCAAGAAGATCGCGAGGTACGTGCCGATCGCGACCTTGCCGTACTCCGCCATCAGCTGCTCGTTCTTGGCGACGAGCTGCTTGAGGCGCTCCTTGAGACGAGCGATCACGGGGCCTCCCACGTGACCTCGACCTTACCAGACCGGCGCGGGCTGACGCCTCCGGATGCTAGGCGGCCTGGCGCGCCGTCGCGGCGGGCGGAAGGAAGCCGCGGGCGCGCATCCACCCGTCGTCGTACAGCGTCGACAGGTAGCGGTGCCCCGAGTCGGGGAACACCGTCGCCACCCGGGCGGAGCGGCCCAGGCGGCGCAAGACCTCGCGCACGGCCACCAGGGCGGCCCCGCTGGAGCCCCCAGCGAAGATCCCCTCCCGCCGGGCCAGCTCCCGGGCGGCGAGGAAGGCGTCCCGGTCGGAGACCTGCACGAAGTCGTCGATCAGCTGCCACTCCACGCAGCCCACCGGCTCCTCGTCGCCCAGGCCCTCCAGCAGGTAGGGGCGCGAGGCGCCGGCCCGGCCGGTGCGGAAGTAGCGGCTGAACACCGACCCCTCGGCGTCGACGCCCACCACGCGGACGCTGGGGTCGCGCTCCTTGAGGTAGCGGGCGATCCCGCCGATCGTGCCGCCGGTCCCCACCCCGCACACCAGGACGTCGAGCCGGCCCTCCATCTGCTCCCACAGCTCGGGGCCGGTGGTGGCGTAGTGGGCGGCGTTGTTGGCCCGGTTGTTGTGCTGGTCGGGGAAGTAGCTGTCCGGCGTCTCGCGGACCACCCGCTCCATGACCCGCCCGTAGCTCTCGGGGTGCTCGGGGGGCAGGGCGCCGTCGACCCGCTCCACCTCCACGCCCAGCGCCTGCAGGGCCTTGACCTTGTCGGGGCTGGTGCGGTCGCGCACCACGACCTTGCAGCGGTAGCCCTCCTGCGCCGCCACCATGCCCATGCCCAGGGCGGTGTTGCCCGAGGAGGCCTCCACCACCACGTCGCCCGGGCGCAGCGCCCCGGCCCGGGCCGCCTCGGTCAGCATGTGGCGGGCGACCCGGTCCTTGCTGCTGCCGGTGGGGTTCATGAGCTCCAGCTTGGCGTACGCCTCGCCCGGCAGGCCGTCGAGGACCCGGCGCAGGCGGACCAGCGGTGTGTCGCCGATCGCGTCCAGCACCGAGGCGCAGGCGCGCCGGCGGGGGGCGGCGGCGCCGGCCTGGAGCAGCGCCACCCAGGCCTCGACCTCGGCCGGCGCCACGCCGCAGGCGGCGGCCGCCTCCTCCAGGCGCGACTCCCCGCGGGCGACGCGGCGGGCGGTCTCGATACGGGTGGTGGACGGGATCGAGGCGGGCTCGGACACGACGTGCTCCCTTCGCCCCTCTTCGGCTCGACAGCGGGCGCGACTGGAGCCCCCGGCTACGATCGGCTCATGCTCGAGGCCCGCTTCCTCACCTCGATCCGGGAGGTCGACCCCCAGGCCTGGGACCGCCTGGTGGGGGATGGCTCCCCGTTCAACGAGTGGGCCTTCCTCGCCGCCTGCGAGGCAGGGTCGGCCGTCCCGAGCGAGGGCGTGCAGCCGGCGCACCTCCTGCTCGAGCAGGAGGGAACGCTAGTCGGCGCGGTCCCTTTGTACGTGAAGGCCGACGGGCGGGCCGAGTTCATCTACGACTGGCACTGGTATCAGCTCGCCCGGCGGCTGGGCGAGCGCTACTACCCCAAGGCGGTCGGCATGTCCCCCTTCACGCCGGTGGAGGGGAGCCGCCTGCTGCTCGACCCGAGCCAGGACCGGGCGGCGGTGATCCCCGAGGTGGCGCGGGTCCTCGAGACCTGGGCCCAGGCGGTGGGGCTGCGGGGGGTGCACCTGTTGTTCGCCCCCGAGGCCGAGGCGGCGGCCTTCGAGGCGCTGGGCTACCTGCGTCGGCTCACCTACCAGCCGGTGTGGCACGATTCGGGCTACGGCGACGAGGAGGGCTTCCTGGCTCGGTTCCGCAGCAAGGACCGGGTCAAGATCAAGCGCGAGGTCCGCCGGGCCGAGGAGCAGGGGATCCGGTTCGAGGCCCGGGCCGGTGAGGCGATCGAGGAGGCGGACTGGGCGGCCATGCAGGCCTTCTACCAGCGCACCTGCCTCCTGTACGGCACCGGCAGCGACTACCTCAAGCCCTCCACCTGGGAGCGCCTGTTCGCCACCTGGCGCCACCGGCTGGTGCTGTTCGTCGGCTTCCGCGGCCGCGAGCGACTCTGCGCCTCCCTGTGCGTGCGCAAGGGGAGCGACCTCTTCGGGCGCTACTGGGGTACGCGCGAGGACCTGCCCTCGCTGTACTTCAACGCCGCCTACTACCAGCCGCTGCGGTTCGCGCTGGCCGAGGGGGTCAGCCGCTTCTTCGCCGGGTCGGGCAACGTGACCTACAAGTACGCCCGCGGCCTCGACCCCTACCCGATCCACTCGGTGCACCGGGTGTTCGACCCGCGGCTGGAGGGGATCCTGGCCCGGCACCTGGAGGCGGACCGCGAGGAGGTCGCGGCGGCGATCGAGCGGCAGCGGCGCGCGTCGAAGCTGAAGGGCTAACGCTCGTCGAGCAGGCGCTGCGGGTCGATGTGCCACCGCTCGACGCGCCCGCCCCAGCTGCCGATCAGGAGCTCGCGGCCGCTGGGCGAGGGGACGACGCGATAGAAGGAGGCGCTCTCCTGGGGCCGGTGCGCGAGCGGGCGGCCGTCGTCGCGGGACCACACCCGCAGCTCGGCGGTGGGCGGTTGGGCCCTGGAGTCGAGGTACTCGCCGCCGACCGACACCAAGACCTGGGGGTCGTCCGGCGGGACCAGGGCCAGATCGCGCACCGGGACGCGCTGCGCCTGCCTCGTTCGGAGCAGGTCCCCGTCCGCCCCGGCGCTCTCGAGATAGACGGTCGCTCCAGCCGCGTACTGCAGGAGCTGGCCCTCATGGAGGAACTGGGCTCCGACGAACACCCTCCCCTTCGGGTCGACCTGCACACAGCGGGGGAAGTTGGCGAGCTC
>JAWLGW010000998.1:0-3115 GCA_041690735.1 Planctomycetota bacterium | reverse complement strand
GGCGATCTACCAGTGCCTGCCCGGTTACGGCGACCTGGGCGCGGCCCTGGTCGAGGCGGGCTGCGACAAGATCAGCTTCACCGGCTCGGTGCGCACCGGCCGCAAGGTGGCGGCGGCCTGCGGCGAGCGGCTGATCCCCGTCGCCCTGGAGCTGGGGGGCAAGGACCCGGCGATCGTGCTGGCGGACGCAGACCTCGACCGCGCCGTGCGCTCGCTGGTGTGGGGCGCCTTCACCAACAACGGGCAGGTGTGCGCCTCGATCGAGCGGATCTACGTGGAGGACGCGGTGGCGCCGCAGTTCACCCAGCGCTTCGTCGACGAGACCAAGAAGCTCCGGCAGGGCCCCGACCGGGCCTTCGACGTCGACCTCGGCTCCATGGTCAACCGCATGCAGTGGGAGGTGGTGAGCAAGCAGGTGGACGACGCCCGGGCCAAGGGGGCCAAGGTGCTGCTGGGCGGCAAGGGGCGCGCCGGCGAGGGGGAGAAGGCGGGCTACTACTACGAGCCCACCGTGATCGGCGAGACCCGCCCCGACATGGCGGTGGCCCACGAGGAGACCTTCGGGCCCGTGGTCACGATCGTGCCGGTCACCGGCGAGGAGGAGGCGGTGCGCCTCGCCAACGACTCGCCCTACGGCCTCACCGCCTCGGTGTGGACCCGCGCCGAGGACGCCGCCCGGCGCATGGCGCGGCGCCTCCACTTCGGCTCGGTGTTCGTGAACGACGCGCTGATCCCCAGCGGCGCGGGCGAAGTGCCCTGGGGCGGCGTGAAGGACAGCGGGTTCGGCAAGACCCGCGGGCCCCAGGGCCTGCGCGAGATGTCCCGCGTCAAGCACGTGGCCCACGACAAGTTCGGGCTCGAGGCGCCGGTGTGGTTCCCCTACACCCCGCAGAAGTATCGACTGGTCTCGGAGCTGGTCCCGTTCCTGTTCGCCCGCTCGCCCGCGCAGCGGATGCGCGCCGGCCTCACCAGCCTGCGGACCCTCACGGGCGCCGGCCTCGACGGCCTGCGAGGCCTGGTCCTGGGCGAGCGGAACGGCACGCCCACGGCCTGAGGGAGCAATCAGCGGTCAGCCGTCAGCTCGCGAGGTGAGGAGCTGAGCCGAGCAGGCCACGCTGACTGCTGACCGCTGACCGCTGACCGCTGCTACGGCAGCAGCAGCGGGTACAGCGCCCGCGCCAGCCGCTTGTCGAGGACCACGACCTCGCGGGCCCGAGCGGCCGGGACCTCCGGGTCCTGGGCACCCTCGGGCCGCTCGCCGGCGGGGAGGGCGCGCACCTCCACCAGCGCGCCCCGCTTGAGCGGCGGCCGCTCCGCGAGGCGCTGCCGGAGCACCACCACGTGCTGGCGGGCGCAGGACAGGCGGTATTCCGCCCCCTCGTAGGTCACGCTGGGCGACTTGCCGGGTCGCACGACGGTGGCCTTCACCCACCGCAGCTCCGGATCGCGCGGCGAGGGCCGCTCGGCGTGCGGCGCGACGGCCTCGCCGGCCACGACGGCCTGGGCGTTGGTGATCTGGCGGTCGGTGATCGTCCGCCCCTCCTGCGTGGTGGTGTCTTGCTCGACCACCTGGCCCAGCACCCACACCTCCTGGCCCTCCTCGAGGGCGTCGAGGCGGGTGATCCGGTCGACCAGGAACCGGGCGTCCGCGGCGACGGTCAGGTAGAGCTCCGCCTTCCGCGGCCGCTCGCCGCTGCGGTCGACGTAGCGGAGGAGCGACGTCCCCTCGGCGCCGCGCACGGGGTCGAGCTTGCCCCAGGCGTGGAGCTCCTTCTCCTCCGCCTCCTGGGCGAGAGCCCCCGGGGCGGCGAGCAGGAGCGGCAGCAGCAGGAGCGGCAGGCTGCGGCGGGCGGTCATGGCGTCCCTCCTGAGGAGCGACACCCTACACGGGGCGGGCAGGACGCGGCAGAGGGCCGTCACGACCGCCTCTCCCCCTGCGAGCCATCCCTCCGGGGCCACAGGCTACACTCAGCGACCCGAAGGAGCCTCCCATGACTCAGCCCGTGTACGGCCCCACCTTCGCCGAGATGCGCGACCCCGCCCGCCTGCCGACCGAGCTGCGGCGACGCGCCCAGGCCGCCCTGCACGACGACCCCCTCGACCCGGTCAACCTCTACAACATCCACTGGAAGGACGCCGAGGACCGGGTGCGCCACCTGGTCCTGCCCGAGGCGCTGACCGGGATCTCCGCCAAGGTGGTGGTGCTGCTCGGCAAGGGCTTCCCCACCGGCAGCCACAAGGTGGGCGCGGTCTACTCCTGCCTGATCGAGAAGCAGCTGGCGGGGGACATCGTCCCCGGCGAGCACGTGCCGATCTTCCCCTCCACCGGCAACTTCGGGATCGGCGGCGCCTGGGGGGGGCCCCGCATGGGCTACCGCTCGCTGGTGGTGCTGCCCGAGGAGATGAGCCGAGAGCGGTTCGAGAAGATCCGCGGCTACGGGGCGGACGTGATCGCCACCCCCGGCTGCGAGAGCAACGTCAAGGAGATCTACGACAAGGTCAACGAGCTCAAGCGCGACCCCAGCTACCGGTCGGTGAACCAGTTCGAGGAGCTCGGCAACTACCGCTTCCACTACGGCGTCACCGGCGATGCGGCGGTCGACCTGGCCGCCGACCTCGCCGACCGCGGCGTCGGCGGCGGGCGGGTGGCGGCCTTCGTGTCGGCCATGGGCTCCTCGGGGACGATCGCCGCCGGCGAGCGGATTCGCGAGGCCCACCCCGGGTGCGCGATCGTGGGCCTGGAGCCGATCCAGTGCCCCACCCTGTTCAACGTCGGCTTCGGGGGGCACCGGATCGAGGGGATCGGCGACAAGCACGTCACCTGGATCCACAACGTGCACGCCATGGACTTCCTCATGTGCATCGACGACCAGGCCTGCCTGGAGGGGCTGTCGCTGGTGCAGGAGGGGACCGAGCACCTGACGGCGTTCGGCGTCCCGGCCGCGGAGGCCCAGGCCCTGGTGGGCTGCTTCGGCGTGTCGGGGATCTGCAACGTGCTGGGCGCCATCAAGACCGCGAAGGTCCTGGGCCTGGGCCCCGACGACCTGGTCGTCACCGTGGCCACCGACGGCTTCGACCGCTACCCCTCGGTGCTCGAGCGCCTGGCCGGGGAGAC
>JAWLGW010000997.1:0-3119 GCA_041690735.1 Planctomycetota bacterium | reverse complement strand
CTCTCTATTGCGACAGCCTCGGGGGGCGAAGCCCCCCCAGAAACCACACAGGTCAGCCTATGACCGAGCGCACCGAGCTGGACGCAGCGGCGATCGAGGCGGCGATCCGGGGGGAGCGCGAGGCGGTGGCCGCGCTCACCCAGGCCTTCCTCCCCCGGGTGTTCGGGCTGTCGCTGCGCCTGTGCCGCCAGCGGGAGGTGGCCGAGGAGGCGACGCAGGAGACGTTCGTGCGGGCGCTGCGGGCCCTCCCGCGCCTGCGCGAGCCCGAGCGGCTCAAGTCGTGGCTCCTCACGATCGCCGCCAACACCACGCGCGAGCTGCTGCGCAAGCAGGGGCGCGCCACCTCGCTCGACTACGAGCCCCCGGCGATCGACGCGGAGGAGGACGACGCCCTCGAGGTGCGGCAGAAGGCGCTCGACCACGCGCTCGCCGACCTCGACGCCGCCGAGCGGGAGCTGTTCCTGCTCCACACCGTGGAGGGCGTCCGCCTCAAGGCCCTGGCGGCGGAGCACCAGGTCAGCGTCCCCGCCATGAAGTCGCGCGTGCACCGGATCCGCTCCAAGGTGCGCGTGCGGGCCCTGGCTCACCTGGAGCGGTCGGGAGCGACGGCGTGAAGCACGACGCCCGCCTGGCGGATTACCTGGAGGGGTTGCTCCCGCCCGACGACGCCGCCGCCGTCGAGCGCGAGGTGGCCCACGACGCGAACCTGGCCGCGCGCCTGCAGGCGCTACAGGCCGTGCTGAGCGAGCCGGTGACGCTGCCGCCGATCGCGACGCCCGCCGGCCTCGCGGAGCGCGTCGCCGCCCGGGCGCAGCTCGCCCCGCCCGACGGCCGCCTGGCGGACCGCCTGGAGGGGCTGCTCGGCGACGGGGACGCCGCCGCCCTCGACCTCACCGTCAGCAGCGATCCGGAGGTCGGCGCTCGCCTGCGCGCGCTGGACACCCTCCTCGCCCCGCCGGTCCGGCTGCCCCCGATCGCGCCGCCCGAGGACCTGCTGGAGCGCACCCTGGCGCGGCTGGCGGAGGAGGGGCTGTGGGTCGACGAGGAGGCCGCGGACGCCCCAGCCCTGGCTCCGCCGGCCGGGCTCCTCGACGCCACCCTCGAGCGCCTGGAGGCCGAGGGCCTGGTCGCCTCCCCGCCGGCGATCGGCGCCGCGACCGCCGAGCCCGTCGGCGCGGTGGTGCCCTTCCCCAGCCACGGGCTGCGCAGGTTCGGCGCGCTCGCGGCCGCGGCGCTGCTGTCCGCCGCCCTGGGCCTCCTCGCCGGCCGCGGCCTCGCGCCGGCTGGCGGCGGCGACTCGGCGGCGGTGGCGGCGCTGCGGGAGACGATCGCGCGCGCTCGAGAGGCGGAGCGGGCGGCGGCCGGCCGCTCGTCCAGCCTGGCGGCGGAGCTGGCGACCAGCCGGCAGCGAGCTCGGGACGCCGCGGAGGCGGCGGAGGCCGCCCGCCGCGACCTGACCGCGGCGCGGCGCTCCCTCGCCGCCCGGGAGGCCGACCTGGCCCGCGGCGAGCAGGCCGCCGAGCGGCTCTCCCTGCTGGAGCAGCAGCTGGCCGCGCTGCGCGAGCGGCTCGCGACCCGAGAGGCCGCGCTGGCCGCCGCTCGCGAGGCCGCCGCCGAGGCGGAGGCCCTGGCGCAGCGTGTCCAGGAGGGCGAGGAGCTCCTGGCGGCAAACCGCGCCGCCGTCCTTCGGCTGGAGGCCGCGCTGGCGGACGCCGAGCGTCGGGCCGAGCTGCTGGCGGCGGCCTCCCCCGCGCCCCGCGAAGGCCTGGCGATCCGCGCCGCCCAGGACGTCGAGCGGTGGGACCCCGACGTGGGCGAGTGGGTGCCCCTCGAGGGCGTGACGGCGCTCCCGGCCGGCACCGTGGTGCGCGGGCGAGGCGGCGCCAGCGCCCTCACCGCCGAGGCCCGGCGCTACGCCCTCCGCCAGGGGGCCTTCGTGGTGAGCGCCGGCGGCCGGATCGAGCCGCTGCCGGCCTCGGGGCGCAGCTGGCAGGCCGCCGCCGAGCAGCGCTACGCCAGCGCCGAGCAGCACAGCGTCCCCGAGCTGATCGAGGCGCTCACCAGCGGGAGCCCCCGCGCCCGAGCCCGCGCCGAGCACGCCCTGATCGCGCTGTTCCACCGCCTGCCCGACGGCCGCAGCGGCCCGCTGCCCAGCAGCACCCGCGACTGGGAGGTGTGGTGGGACCGCGTGGGGCCGACGCTGACGGCCTACGCGCCCCGCTGACTCGCCTCTCCTCGGACCTGGGTCACGTTGCGCTCGGCGGCGCGGCTCCGTAAGATCCGCCCCACGTGGGCGGCGGCGGACCGCCTGCGAGACGGGCGGCGCCCGATGCCGGCCCGAGGCGCTCCGCCGGGGCGCGCCGCGCCGAGGGAGAGGACGACGCATGGTCGACGTAACTGAGGTGGTCTCCGAAGAGGGCTTCTTCTCGCAGCTAAAGAACGCCTGCGCGGGGGTGGCGATCGGCGGGGTCCTGTTCCTGGTCGCCTTCCCGGTCCTGTTCTGGAGCGAGGGTCGCTACGTCAAGCGCGCCGCGGACATCGGCGAGGCCGAGAGCGCGCTGGTCGGCTCCACCAAGGCGGAGGAGAAGAAGGCCGAGTGGGACGGCAAGCTGATCCACGTGACCGGCACCGCCAAGACCGACCAGGTGCTGCGCGACGATCAGTTCGGCGTGGCCGTCAACGCCCTGCGCCTGGACCGGTCCGCTGAGATGTACCAGTGGACCGAGGACAAGAGCACCAAGAAGAAGGGGAAGAAGAAGGTCACCACCTACACCTACGACAAGGAGTGGGTGAACCACGTGGTCGACGAGGCGCGGTTCGAGGGCCCGGACAAGGGCAAGTACTCGAACCCCGACAGCATGATGTACAGCTCCCTCACCCAGGTGGCGGACCAGGTGGCGTACGGCGCCTTCGAGCTGGCGCCGGATCAGGTGGAGCGACTCGGCTCGAGCCAGCCGCTGGCGATCGAGGGCGCCGCCGCGGCCGCGGCCACCACCCCCGAGCCCGCCGACGCGGGCGCCAGCGCCACCAAGGCGAACGCCTGCCCCGAGTGCGGCAAGGAGCTCAAGAGCGCCCAGGGCGTGGCCGATCACATGAAGGCCAAGCACGGTAAGGAGATG
>JAWLGW010000996.1:0-3121 GCA_041690735.1 Planctomycetota bacterium | reverse complement strand
CGACGAGGCCTGCCGGTCCTCCCGGGCGGGCTCGCGGGGAACGTGACGCTGCAAGTCGACCTCAGCGCCGGGAACGCTCACCTCGGAGCCATGGCTCAGGCGCTGGCGGCGCACCGCTACGACGAGGCCCTGCGCGTTCACGAGCGCCTGTTGGCGCTCGCGGCCCTCATGGTCATGGAGGCCGAGGAGCGGGCGGTCTTGGCCGACAACGCGCGGGTGCTGCGGGCTCGGGGTGCAGCGCTCGCTGCTCGGGCTCGCGACCTGGACCACCTCGCCCCGCTGGTCGCCACGACGACGGCCGTCGTCGTGTTCGACGGGCCGACGACGGAAGCCGACGTGGCGCTGATCGACGGCGTCGAGGTGCGCGCCGGTCAGCCGCTCCCAGGCGCCGCCGGCGGCAACGTCACGGTGGTGCGGATGGACCGGAGTCAGGTCGAGCTGCGTTTCGGGAGGACGGGCGTCGTGCGCGCCGTCCCCTGGCCGTGAGCGCTCGTGGCTGGCAGCGGGAAGGACGCCCTCAACCGGCCAGGTCGCGGTATCTCCCCCCGCGACGTCGCCAGGGCCGCGGCCGCTGGCGGTCAGCTGTTGTGTTGCCTACAGTTGGCTCGCCCCTCGCCTCCTTGCGAAGAATCTCTTTCCACTCCGGAGGCCGACCCGCAACAGGGGGCATGGGACCGGCCTTGTTCGAAGCGATGGCCTTCGTGAACCCAGAGCCGAAGCTGCTCGACGCGAGCCTGGTGGCTGGAGTGATCGCCGGTGACGGCGAGGCCCGCGGGGCGCTCTACGACCGCCTTGCGCCGGCGGTGCAGCGGGTCGTCGTCGCGCTGGGTCTGCGAGGCGCCGAGGTCGAGGACGCGCTGCAGGAGACCTTCCTGCGCCTGTTCCGCGACCTGGGGCGGTTCGACCCCGAGCGACCGCTGCGGCCCTACGTGTTGGGGATCGCTCGCCGGGTGGCGCTGGAGGCGGCCCGCCAGCGCCGGCCAGGCGAGCCGGCCCCTGACGACCTGCCTTCGCGGGACACCCCCGCGCCCGAGCGGGCCGAACGGGCAGAGCGGCGGGCGCTGGTTCGAGACGCCCTGGCGGCCCTGGGGGACGAGCATCGGGCCGCGCTGGCCCTGCGCCACGCGCAGCGGCTGACCATGCAGGAGCTCGCGGACAGCCTCTCCTGCTCGGTGCCGACGGCCCGGTCCCGCCTGCGCGAGGCCGCCCGCCGATTCGCCGCCGAGCTGAGGCAACGGGGCGTGCTCCAGCACGAGGAGGGAGCGCTGTGACGTGTGACGCGATCGCGCCGCTGCTCGAGCTGAAGCCGCTGCTGGCGCAGGGAGCGGCCGAGGCCGACCTCCTGACCGCCGACGAGCACCAGGCACTGGAGGAGCACCTCGCCGGCTGCGCGGCCTGCCGCGCCCGGGCCGAGGCTATGGCGAGCGCCTACGGCGAGCTGGCCGAGGCGTGGGAGGAGTCCATGCAGCCCCTGTCCCCCGAGCTGCGCGAGCGCGTGCTGGAGGCGACCGCCGCCGAGGACGGCGCCGCCGCCGGCGCCAAGAAGAAGAAGGGTCTGGTGGTAAGCGAGGCCACCGCCGACCCGGCGGCGGTGGAGGCCGTCCGGAGCCGGGTCGTCCTCGCCTGCTCGTTCTGCCACGACCGCATGCAGCGCGAGGAGTCGGTGTTCTGCGCCTCCTGCCTGGCGCCCCACCACCGCGACTGCTTCGCCGAGCACGGCGCCTGCAGCATGCCCGGGTGCGAGGAGACGCTGACCGTGCGCCCGTCGGCGGCCGAGGAGCCGGTGAAGCGTCGGCCGGTGCGCCACCGGATCATCATGCCGCTGCTGCTGGGCGGCCTGATCTCGGGCGGGGCGGTCGCCGCCTGGACGGCGCTGGTCCCGACGCGTCGGTCTGCGCCGCAGCCCCAGCCCAACATCGAGCGCTGGGCGCTCGGCGGCCCGCTGTACGACGGCGAGGCGCAGGAGGCGTCGGTCCAGGATGACGCCGGTCCACCCGCCGTGGAGCAGACCCTCGAGGGCTTCCCGCCCGACGACGTCCCCCCGGACGACCTCCCCCCGGAAGAGGGAGGCGAGGGCGCTCCCCAAGGCGAGCTCGAGGTGACCGGCGACGCCGAGCGGGTCGATATCGAGGCCATGAACGCGGACCTCGCCGACGTGATCGAGCGCATCGGGCGGAGGGCGGAGCTCAACGCCCTGGTCGACATCAACGTCAGCGAGACGGTCTCGGTCTCGCTGGTCCAGATCCCGCCCCGAGAGGCGATCGACGTGATCGCCCGCATGACCCGCTGCCAGGTGGAGGAGCTCACTGGCGGAGTCCTCCTGCTCACGCAGCCGCCGCGGGTCACGATCCAGTTCACCAGCGCCAACGTGCGCACCGTGCTGCAGCTGCTGGCCGCCTACAGCGGCAAGAACATCTTGATCGACCCCCGCCTGAGAGGCGTGGTCAGCACCGACTTCCGCGACGTCCTGTGGCACGAGGCGCTCACCAGCCTGGTGGACAGCGCCGGCGGTCACCTGTCCTGGTTCGGCGACGACATCGCCCTCGTCACCGCCGCGCCGCTCCCGCCGGAGGCCGGCGTCACGAACACGCCTCCTGCGCTCCGCCCGTCCTGGCCCGTCGAGTCCGACGCGAAGGCGCCGCGGATCAACGTGGACCTCGAGCAGGTCGACCTCGCCGACGCCTGCGACCAGATCGGGCGCCAGGTGGGGCGGAACATCCTGGTCGACCCCAACGTCCGCGAGACCGTCTCCTGCTCCCTGCGCGACGTGCCCTGGCAGCTCGCCGTCCACGTGGTGGCCCGCCTCGCCCGCTGCGACGTGGAGGAGCGGGGAGACATCTTCCTGCTCACCCAGCCGCCGCGCGTCACCCTGCAGGCGTCGGGTTGCCCCGCGCCCACCTTCTACCAGCTCCTCGCCGGCCAAGCCGGGAAGAACCTCGTCGTGGGGGAGGGCGTCACCGGCGCCGTCACCGCCGACCTCAAGGAGCTGCACTTCCTGCGCGCCCTGCAGGCGGCGGCGCTCATGAACGGTCACCTCGTCGAGGAGAGCAGCGCCGACATGCTCTCGATCAAGCCGGCGCCCTGGGCGGCCGACTGGTCGCCGCCCCCGGCGGCGAGCGGC
>JAWLGW010000995.1:0-3123 GCA_041690735.1 Planctomycetota bacterium | reverse complement strand
GCGGGTCGGCGTTGATCCCCAGCGTACGGGCCAGCGCGATCGACCCTTCCCCCAGCTTGGTGCGCGGTCCCACGTCCCCGTAGATCGCGTAGGCGACGCGCCCCCGGTAGATCACCGCCGCGACGTCGCCCAGGCGCAGGCCGGGGACCGCCCTGGCGAACCGCCCCGGCAGGACGAAGAAGTGGAGGCGGCTGGGGTTCAGCGAGGTGCCGTCGCGATACAGCAGCGAGGTGTGGGGTTGGCCCCAGGGGTCGCTGCGCCAGGCGTCGCCGGCGCCGTCGGCATCGATCGCCATCTTCCCCTCGAACACCACCGGCCGCAGGTCGCCCCGCGGCGTGGCCAGGGCGCGCTCGAGGAAGCGAGGGCGCTCCACGGCGGGGGAGTCGTTGAAGCGCTTGTAGGCAGGACCGACCGGCTCGCCGGCGAAGTAGCGGATCGTCCCCAGGGGCTGCTCCGCGGCCGCAGCAGCCAGGGCGTCCCAGGTGGCGCGGTCGATCGCGCCCGTCTGCGGGAGGCTGTGCTGCCGCTGGAAGGCGCGCACCGCGGCCTCGGTGCGAGGGCCGTAGTCGCCGTCGGCGCGCAGACCCGGGCCGCCTGCGGCGCTCAGTGCGCGGTCGAGGAGCGCCTGAGCCAGGCCGACCGCGTCGCCTCGTGCGCCTCGCTGGAGGTCGGGCGCCCCCTCGCTCCAGGGGCCGGCGGGGGCCGCGGGCGCGGCGTCGTCGGTGTCGACCTCGGGGGCCGCCGCCAGGGCGGCCCAGGTGCGTCGACCGGCGACCCCGTCGACGTCGAGGTCGCGGGCGTCCTGGAAGCTCCGCACCGCCGCCGCGGTCTCGGCGCCGAAGACCCCGTCGACGCCGATCGGCGGCTGTCCGGCGGTGAGGCGCGCCTGGTTGAGGCTCCGCTGCAGGCGCTCCACCTCGGGCCCCCGATCTCCCTGGCGGAGGACCGGGTTGGGCGCCTCGCCCGCCACCACCCCGCGCAGACCTCGGCGGCTGGGCTGAGCGTCGGCCGGGACGGCGGCGCCGAGGAGCGCCGCCCCGAGCAGCAGGAGCGTGGGCGTGAGCGTGCGGAGCATGAGACCCTCCGGTGGGTCGTGGGGTCCCGCACGCCCCGTGCCTGAGTCTAAGTCGCGTGGCGCCGGAAGGTTTCGAGCCAGGACGCCGTGAACGTACGGCACCTCGCGGGACGGAAACGGGCTCGATTACACGCGCTGTACGGCCTACGGCTGCCTTCGGTCGCGGTCTGCTACCCTCCCCGGCATGAGCGACGCCGCGCCCATCAACCTCGCCGACCTCGAGCGCCTGGCGCGCGAGGCGCTCTCGCCCATGGCGTTCGACTACTACGCCAGCGGCGCCCTGGACGAGGTGACCCTGGGGGAGAACGAGGCCGCCTGGCGCCGGCTGCGCCTGCACTACCGGGTGCTGGTCGACGTGCGCCAGCGCTCCCTCGCCACGACCGTCCTCGGCGCCGACGTCACGCTGCCGGTGCTGGTGGCGCCCACCGCCTTTCAGCGGCTGGCCCACCCCGAGGGCGAGGTGGCCACCGCCCGCGCGGCCGGGGCCGCGGGCACGATCATGGTGCTGAGCACCCTCGCCACCTCCTCGATCGAGGAGGTGGTCGCCGCGGCCAGCGGCCCGGTGTGGTTCCAGCTGTACGTCTACCGCGACCGGGCCGCCACCGAGGCCTTGGTCCAGCGCGCCGAGGCGGCGGGCTGTCAGGCGCTGGTCCTCACCGTCGACGCGCCGCTCCTCGGCCGACGCGAGCGCGACGTGCGCAACCGGTTCGCGCTGCCGCAGGGCCTGGAGGTGAAGAACCTGCTGGCCGCGGGCTACGCCGAGCTGTCCGCGACCGCCGCCGACTCCGGCCTCGCCACCTACGTGGCCTCGCTCCTCGACCCGGGCCTCACCTGGGACGACCTGGCCTGGCTGCGCTCGATCACCCGGCTCCCGGTCCTGGTCAAGGGCGTGGTCCGCCCCGACGACGCGGTCCGGGCGGTGGAGCACGGCGCGGCCGGCGTGGTGGTCAGCAACCACGGCGGCCGCCAGCTCGACACCGCCCCCGCCACCGCGGACGTGTTGGCGCCGATCGCCGACGCCGTCGCCGGCCGGGCCGAGCTCCTGGTCGACGGAGGGATCCGCCGCGGCGGCGACGTCCTCAAGGCCCTCGCCCTGGGCGCCCGCGCCGTCCTGGTCGGCCGCCCGGTCCTGTGGGGCCTGGCCGTGGGCGGCGAGGCCGGGGTGAGGCAGGCCCTCGACCTCTTGCGCGACGAGCTGGACCTGGCCCTGGCCCTGTGCGGCTGCCGGAGCGTGGCGGAGGCGACGCGGGACCTGCTGGGGCCGACGAACTGAACCGCAGAGATCGCAGAGATACGCAGAGTCCTCTCTGCGGTTCTCAGCGCTCTCAGCGATCTCTGCGGTTTCTTGTTTTTTCCTTCCTTCTTCCTTCTTCTTCTTCCTTCTTCTTCTTCTTCTTCCTTCTTCCTTCGGTGGCTTCGGTGCCTTCGGTGGTCCTGCCTTTCTTCTTCTTCTTCTATCCCCGCTCGGGCGGCAGCCGCAGGCACACCTCGATCGGTGGTTCCTCCCCGAAGGCGATCGTCAGCAGCTCCCGCGCCACGTAGCCGGCGCTGTTGAATGCCTCCTGCCGCTTGAGCTCCAGGAACTTGCCCACCTGCGGGAACACCTCGGCCGACTGGTTGCGGATCAGCTCCTGCATGCCGGTGTCGATCACCCCCGGCGCGACGGAGTACGCCCGCAGGCCCGCCTCGTGCTCCTCGAGCTGCGCGCACTCCGTCAGGCGGTCGACCGCGGCCTTGCCCGCGCAGTAGGCGGTCCACCCGGCGTAGCCGCTCTTGGCCGCGCCCGAGGAGATGTTGATCAGCACCCCCTCGCCGGGCCGCGAGCGCACGTGGCGGACGAAGGCGCGCGACCCGTTGAGCACGCCGATCACATTGATGTCGAGGTGATCGCGCAAGGCGGCGGGCGCGAGGTCGCGCAGGGGGACGATCGGCTCCAGGACGCCGGCGTTGTTGATCCACACGTCGATCGGGCCCAGCCGCTCGGCCACCTCAGCGGCGAACCGCTCCACGGCCTCGGCGTCGCGCACGTCCACGGCGCGGGCGAGGCC
>JAWLGW010000994.1:0-3127 GCA_041690735.1 Planctomycetota bacterium | reverse complement strand
GGGGGTCGCGGGGCCGCCCCGCGGGGCGCCCGCGGCGGTGAGCAGCGCGGCGGCCGCCGCCGCGAAGGCGACCCGCCACACCGCGTGCCGCCGACGCCGGCGGTGGGTGGGGGTGGCGGTGACGGCCGCCACCACCCGCTCCTCGAGGCCGGGGGGGGCCTCACTCGCGACGCCCAGGACGTCGGCCAGCACGGCCTGCTCCTCCTCGACGCGGGCCAGGGCGGCGGCGCACGACGCGCAGCCGGCGAGGTGCTCTCGCTGCGGGAGCGCCGCGCCCGGCTCGGCCAGGTCGAGGGCCAGGTCGAGCAGCGCCTCGGGATCGAGGTGATCGTCGAGGGGATCGCTCATCCGGACAGCCTCCTCCGCAGGCAGCCGACGGCGCGGTGCAGGGCCACCCGCACCGCCCCCGGCGTCATGTCGAGCTCCGCCGCGATCTCGGGGGCGGCGAGGCCGCGCCCGTACTTGAGCTGCAGGATGGCCCGCTGCTTGGCCGGCAGGGTGTCGATCGCCGCGGCCAGGGCCTCGCGCTCGTCCCACCCCACCGGCTCGGCGGCGGCGTCGTCAGCCAGCCCTGCGTCGGGCAGCGGCCCCCAGGAGCGCCGCGCCCGCAGGGCGTCGATGCAGCCGTTCTGGGCGATCCGGTGCAGCCAGGGCCCGAACCGCCGGGCCGGGTCGTACCGGTCCAGATGCTCGTACGCCTTGAGGAATGCCTCCTGCACCCGATCCTCCGCCTCGGCCGCGTCTCCCATGAGCCGGCGACACAGGCCGAACAGCGGACCCGTGTAGCGCCGCACCAACCCCGCGAACGCCTCCCGGTCGCCCGCCGCGGCGCGCATGGCCAGCTCCTCGTCGCTACGCGCCTCGATCACGACCGCCACGTCACCCCGACTACGGGGCCCCGGGGGAGGGTGTTACGGGTCCAGGGATTCCGAGCGGACTCCACGCGTTCTCCACAGGCGCCCTGCGAGCGTAACAGGCTGTATCGAAAAACCTTACGGGAGTCGTTCCACCGACTCCCCGGCCGCGCCGTGCGGCAGCGGCCCGCGGGTAGCGCGTCGCTGCAGACGGCGGGCCAGGGCCTGGTGCGCCGCGGTCGCCACCTCGTCCCGCGCCGGGGTGGCGCCGAGGGTGGCCAGCGACGCCATGAGGTTCGCCTCGAGGTCGCAAGGGCGGAACAGGGCGAAGGGGGTCAGGTCGGTGGTCAGGTTGAGGGCGAACCCGTGGTAGGTGACCCAGCCCCGGCAGGCGATCCCGATCGAGGCGACCTTGCGCCCCTGGCTCCACACGCCCGTCAGCCCCTCGCGACGGCCGGCGGGCAGCCCCGCCACCTGCTCGATCACCTCGATCAGCGCGCCCTCCAGGTGGCGCAGGAAGGCGTGCAGGTCTCGCTCGCCCGGCTCGAGGGCCACGATCGGGTAGCCGACCAGCTGCCCCGGGCCGTGGAAGGTGGCGGCGCCGCCGCGCTCCACCTCCACGACCTCGATCCCTGCGGCGGCGACCGCCGTCAGCTCGCCCGCCCGCTCGGCGCCCTGGGCCCGGCGACCGGTCGTCACCACGGCCTCGTGCTCGCACAGCAGCAACAGGTCGTCGGCCTCGGGCCCTGCGGCTCGGCGCCAGTCGACCAGGCGGCGCTGGAGGTCCCAGGCACGGGCGTAGGGGATCCGGCCGAGGTCGACCGCGCGCAGAGCGCGGAGCTCAGGCGCCGCCACGCTCCTCCAGCTCCTGGGCCAGGGCCCGTCGCTGCTCCAGCAGCGAGGGAGGCGGCGTCTCGTACACGTCCTCCAGCAGGTCGAGGGCCGGCGGCGGCTCCGCCTGCTCGGCGGTCTTGACCGCCTCGTTGATCTCGGCCCGCTGCCGCGTCTCCAGCGCCTCCTCCCGGGCGGCGTCCCACAGCCCGCAGGCCTCGAGGTGGGCCCGCAGGCGCACCAGCGGGTCGCGCGCCTCCCAGGCGCCGACCTGGGCGGCGTCGCGGTAGCGGGTGGGGTCGTCGGCCGAGGAGTGGCCGCCCATGCGGAACGTGACCAGCTCGAGGAAGGTCGGTCCGCCGCCGCTGCGCGCCCGGTCGACCGCCCGCCGCACCTCGCGGTACACGGCCAGCAGGTCGTTGCCGTCCACCCGCACCCCCGGCATGCCGTAGGCGCGGGCCTTGACCGCGAAGGTGGCCGAGGCCGACTGCTTGGTGGAGGGGACCGAGATCGCCCACCCGTTGTTCTGGCAGATGAACACGGCCGGCACCTTCCACACGGCGGCGAAGTTGAGCGCGGTGTGGAAGTCGGGCTCGCTGGTCCCGCCGTCGCCCACGAAGCCCATGGCGACCTTGTCGTCGCCGCGCAGCTTCATGGCGTACGCGCAGCCGGTCGCCTGGGGCAGCTGGTTGGCGATGCACGACGACCAGGAGACCTGGTTCACCTCGCGCCCGGCGAAGTGCATGGGCTGCATGCGGCCCCGCAGGGGGTCGTGCCGGTTGCCGAACATGTGGGCGAAGTAGCGCGAGAGGGGGAAGCCCCGCAGCAGCATGATCGCGTTCTCGCGCAGGGCCGGGAACACCCAGTCCTGGGGCTCGAGGGCGCCGCCGCTGCCGACGACCGCCGCCTCCTGCCCGCGGGCCGAGCCGAAGAAGCCGATGCGGCCCATGCGCTGCAGGCCCTCCAGGCGGAGGTCGATCGCCCGCATGAGGACCATGGTCTCGTACAGCTCGATCAGCCGCGCGTCGGACAGCTGAGGGAGCTCCGCGCCCTGGAGGACGTTGCCGTCGGGGTCGAGGACCTGCGCCAGGCCGAGCTCGGGCGCTCGCGCCGCTTGCTCCGTCGTCGCCTCGGCCACCCGCTACACCCCCTCGAGGATGAACAGCTCGGGCTCCTCGAGGTACTTCACGATGTCGTTCATGAACCGCGCCGCGTCGGCGCCGTCGACCACCCGGTGGTCGAGGGACAGCGACAGGTACATCACCTGCCCGATCACGATCTGGTCGTCCTTCACCACGGGGCGCTTCTTGATCTTGTGGACCCCCAGGATCGCCACCTCGGGGAAGTTGAGGATCGGCGTGGCGAGCAGGCCGCCGATGTGCCCGGCGCTGGTGATCGTGAAGGTCCCGCCGGTGAGGTCGTCGGACGAGAGGCCGCCGTTG
>JAWLGW010000993.1:0-3129 GCA_041690735.1 Planctomycetota bacterium | reverse complement strand
GGGTCTTTCGCGAGGCGTGGCAGTTGGACCATCTCGGGTCCAGCACCCGCGCGAGGTGGCGCGACAAGGAGGTGCGGGCGTCCGTACGGAGTCGACCGTCTCCCACGGCCAAGGAGGGTGAGCCCGCACCTCCGCCGGAGCGCAAAGGGGGAATGCGGGGGGCGAAGCCCCCCGCAAACCACACTGGTATAGTCGGGGCATGGCTGGCGGCCCCAGGAGGCGAGCGGGTTGAGCGGGCGCAGCGGCGAGGCGTCCGGGGCGCGGCTCGTGCACGACCGCTACCAGATCCAGGAGCGGATCGGCTTCGGCGGCATGGGGGCGGTCTACACGGCCCACGACCGGGTCATGGACCGCCGGGTCGCCGTCAAGGAGCTGCGGCACGAGTACGCCCAGGACGAGATGCTGCGCCGCCGATTCATCCGCGAGGCGCAGGCGGCGGGAGGGCTGTCGCATCCCCACATCGTCACCGTCCACGACCTGATCGAGCAGGGCGACTCGCTGTTCATCGTCATGGAGTACCTCGACGGCGGGACGCTCCTCGACCGCATGAACGCCGCGCCCGGACGCCGCATGGACCCGCCCGCGGCGCTCAAGGCGGCGCGCGAGGCGCTGCTCGGCCTCGAGGCGGCCCACGAGGAGGGCCTGGTCCATCGCGACATCAAGCCGGGCAACCTGCTGTTCGACCATCGGGGCCGGGTCAAGATCGCCGACTTCGGGGTGGTCACCGCTCGCCGTCACGAGGACGCGATCACCGCGCTCACCCAGATCGGCACCCACCCCGGCACCCTGGTCTACATGTCGCCCGAGCAGATCGACGGCGCCGAGGTGGACGGCCGGTCCGACGTGTACAGCATGGCGGCGGTCCTGTACGAGGCCCTGGCCGGGGCCCGCTACTTCGAGCGGCCGGGGATCCGCACCGAGCGGGCGCTCATGGACGCCATCTGCGACGAGCCGCCGGTCCCCCTGCGCGAGCGGGTCCCCTACGTGAGCGAGGCGGTGGAGCGGCTGGTGCACCAGGCGCTCGTCAAGGCGGCAGAGGAGCGCCCCAGCGCCGCTCAGCTGGCCGCCGCCATCGGCGCCGTGGAGCAGGCGCCCCGGCCGCAGCCCCAGATCCTGGCGCCCCAGATCGTCGATCCCCCCCCCGAGGCGGGCGGCCTCGAGACACGGCCGGCCGCCGGGCGGCTCGGCGCGCTGCAGCCGCCGTCCGCCTCGCGGCTCGCCCGCCCGGGCGAGACCGCCGGCTTCGCGCGCGGGCCTGCGCCCACCACACCGGCGCGCCCCGAGGCGACCGAGACGCGCGCCGCGTCGCTCTCCGACTCGGGCCGCGTGCCGCGGATCGAGGTGCCGACGCCGCGCCCCCGACCTTCCCCGTCCCGGCGCACCACCGAGAAGATCTCGCTCGCCACCATCGCCGCCGAGGCGCCCGCGGGAGCGCGCCGCCGGGACGGCGCGGTCACCGTGCCGGTCTCCGCCGGGGTGTTCCTGCAGGGCGGAGACGGCGCCTCCGACGAGCGGCCGCAGCGCGAGGTCGAGCTGTCGGGCTACCGGATCGACCGCACCCCGGTGACGGTGGGCCAGTACCGGGCGTTCCTCGCCGCCGTCGACGCGGCGCCGTCCGACCTGCCCCTCCTGCGCACCCTGTATCCCAACGGCAAGGACCACCGCCCTCAGGGCTGGGGCACCGCCGCCTTCGAGGCCCTGTGCCCCAGCGACGACCACCCGGTGGTGGGGGTCGACTGGTTCGACGCCTGCGCCTATGCGGCCTGGGTGGGGGCGAGCCTGCCCACCGAGGCCCAGTGGGAGCTCGCCGCCCGCGGCGCCGCCGGGCGCACCTTCCCCTGGGGTGAGGCCGCCCCCACCTCGCACCACGCCCTGTTCGGGAGGCGCAGCGTGGGGCCGCAGCCGGTCGGGCGGTGCCGCGAGGGGGCCACCCCCGAGGGCGTCCTCGACCTCGCGGGCAACGTGTGGGAGTGGTGCCTCGACGCCTACGACCCGCGCGCCTACGCGCTGTTGCCGCGCCGCGACCCCCACCTCGAGGTGCGCGGCCCCCGGGCGGAGGCGGTCAAGCGCGGCGGCTCGTGGACCAACGCCGCGCACTCGCTGCGCGCCGCCAAGCGCGGCTGCGAGCGGTTGCACGTGCGCCGCAACAACCTCGGCTTTCGCTGCGCCCAGCCCCTTTGAGGTCCCGTGCCGCTGATCGACCTGAGCTTCGACGAGGCCGCCTTCTCCGGGCAGTTGCCGCTGTTCCCCTTGCCGGGGGCGGTGCTGCTGCCCGGCGCCGTCCTGCCCCTGCACGTGTTCGAGGAGCGCTACCGGGACCTCGTGCGGGACGCCCTGGCCGGTGAGCGGCTGCTGGCGCCGGCCTTGCTCCTCCCGGGCTACGAGGCGGAGTACGAGGGCGCCCCGGCGGTCGACCCGGCGGTGTGCGTGGGGCGGATCGTCATGGACGAGGCGCTGCCCGACGGCCGGTTCAACGTGGTGGTGGTGGGGCTGCGCCGGGCCCGGGTCGTGGGGGAGGACCGCTCCCGCCGCTACCGCCTGGCGCAGGTCGAGCTGACGGCGGACAGCGAGGTGCCCGCGGACGACGCCAGCCGCGCCGCCCGGCGCCTGGCGGCCTTCGTGGAGCGCCTCCCGGCGCGGCAGGTGCGTCACCCCACCCGGCTGGCCACCGTGCTGCGCCTGCTGCACAGCGACGTGCCCGGGGCGGTCTCCCTGGGCGCCGGTCTGGACCTCCTGGCCGACACCCTGGCCCTCGAGGCGGAGGCCCGGCAGGCCCTCCTGCGGGAGCCGGACGTGCTGCGCCGCCTGGAGACGTTCGTGGAGCTCGCAGGGGAGGGACTGGAGTCCGCGCCGCAGTTCAGCAGCTGGCCGCCGCCCTTCAGCAAGAACTAAATCAGTTTCCCTCCAGCGCCCGCGAAGTCGCTCACCGCGGTGGCCACCTCACCGGGTGGGCGGTCGCCGCGCGTCCGCAGCGGGTTTGGGGGCGGGACGTCACCTGTCGGAGTCCGTGGTTAGTGTCCTGTTCGGCTCCGAGGGGGCCGCACAGGAGGGGAGGACCCATGGTCGAGAGACGGTGTCGGAGCGAGCAGGAGAGGGCGGCGGCGAGCGCGTCGTCACCCCCCGGAGGAG
>JAWLGW010000992.1:0-3130 GCA_041690735.1 Planctomycetota bacterium | reverse complement strand
TGCGACTCCCACAGGAAGCCGGACGTGATCGCCACCGAGTAGCTCTCGTCTACCTCGGGGTCGAAGTCGATCGGCTGCCCCGGGTTCGCCACGTCGGGGGTCTCGATGTACAGCAGCGACACCCGCAGGTGCAGGTACAGGAAGAACAGCACCTCGAACCGGTACTCCAGGGTCCCGATCACGTAGCGGCGGGCGATGAACTGGTTGAACAGCGAGCCCGGGAAGGTGGTGCGCCCGAGGTCGGTGGCCTCGACCGGCAGGGGCCCGCCGCCGATGCGGAAGGCCGAGAACCGGTCCAGGTCGTCGCTGGGTGACCAGCCGCCGTGGATCTGCAGCATGAGGCGGTGGCGCTCGGACAGCCAGGGCACCGGCCCCGCCAGGACCAGGTAGCCCGACAGCTTCAGGTAGTCCCGCGTCTTCTCCGTCCGCCGCTCGCTGAGGCTGGCGGGCGCCGACTTGGGCCCGAAGTCCTGCCACCGGTCCCGCCGCGTCAGCTCCAGGTCGCCGCCCAGCGACAGGCCGAAGTGGGGCATCTCCATCACGTTGCGCTCGATCATGCCGAGCCGCAGCCGCACCCACAGTCCGTGGAAGAAGGTGTCCGGCGGGATCCGCAGGTCGTCGGAGGTGTCCGAGGTGCGCTCGAAGTAGGCGTAGCCGCCCTGGTAGGAGGCCTCCACCCGCACCTCGTTGTCGATGTAGCCGGGGGCGACGCGGCGACGCCACCCCAGGCCGAGCCGGCCGGCGGTCCAGCCCCACTCCAGGCTGCTGGCCTCCAGCTCCTCCCCGTTGATCACCTCCTCGCCCCCCGAGAGCACGCGCCGGTAGTCGGTCTCGAGGTGCAGCGCGGGGTAGACCGGCAGCCCGAAGCTCTCGGCGTAGTCGAGCTCGTTCACCACCCCGGCCGCGACGAAGCGCAGGAAGCGGCCCACCTGCCCGGTCTGGGGGTCGATCCAGATCTGTCGCCCGAACAGCGCCCCCAGCGGGACCGCCGAGGTGTCCCCGATCGCGGGCACGTAGCCGGTCGCGCCCAGGGTCAGGGCCAGGATGTCGCCCCGGTCGCGCGCCTCGACCACCACCTCCTGGCCGAACACGGTGGTCCGAAACCCCTCCCCCGCGCGCGGCGTGCGGTACTCCTCGGCCCCCCGCAGGTCGTCCGTCGGCGTCGGCCCCTCTCGCACCTCGGCCGGGGGGGTGACCGGGGGAGCAGGCGGCGTCGCGGGCTCGTCCTGCGCGCCGACCTCGGCCCCCCACAGGAGGCAGCCCACCAGCGCCGGCGCGATCGACTGGCGCAGGCTCACGGCGAGGGCACGGGAGGAGGGGGCATCACGCCCCGAGTCTAGGGGTTCTCTGCCACCCGGTGCGTCCTGGCCGCACCGGCGGCCGCGCACCCGACCCGGGCCGCTGAGCCGGTCCTGAAATGAGCCGTCGCTGTAAGCCCCAGCCGGCGGTGGTCCTCGTCACGGCTCGCGGGTTGCTGGGACCGCGCCCGCGGAGGTGCCTCCCATGCCCGTCCCCCCTCGCCTCGCCACGGCGACGCTCCTCGCGGCGCTCGCGCTCGCCCTCCCCCTCCCGGCCCGCGCTCAGGACGACCGCTGGCTGCAGCGGGTGCGCAGCTTCGCCCGCGAGAACGGGCGCCTCGAGCCGGGTCGACGGCACGTGGTCCTGCTCGGCTCCTCGTCCATGGAGGGCTGGCGGTACGGGCGGCGCGTGCAGCGATTCCTCCCCACGGTGGGCTCCCGCTCCCTCAACCGCGGGATCAGCGGGGACGGCATCGGGATCCGCGCGGGGCGAGGGATCAAGCACCGCCTGCAGGTGTCGGTGTTCGACGCCCAGCCCAGCCACGTGTTCCTGCTCAACGGACGCAACAGCCTGGGCTACGGGGTGGAGCGCACCGCCGAGGTCTACGAGGAGGTGGTGGCGGAGATCCGCGCCCGCCTGCCCGACACCGTGCTGTGCCTGGTCACCTGCGCGCCGGTCAGCGGTCGCTACGCCCACATGGCCGACGACGTGGTGGCCCTCAACGCGCGCCTGCGGGAGATCGCGCGCCGCCACGGCTGCGCCCTCATCGACCTGCACCCGCTGCTGGTCGCCGGCGACGGGCGCTCCATGCGGCGCGACCTGACCTCGGACGGCCTGCACTTCAAGGACGCCGGCTACCGCCTGCTGGGCGAGCGGATCGAGGCGGTGGTCGCCGCGCCTCCCGCGGCGGAGGACGCCGCCGAGGGGCGCCCCGAGGACGGCCTGCCCCTGGCGGGGCTGCCGGGCGGCGACGGCTCGGCCGCTGGCTCCGCCGACGGCGCTGCTGGCCCGACGCCGCCCGCCGCGGCGCCGCCCGAGCCGGCGCCGCCCCCGGCCTGCCCCGAGGAGAGCGCCCAGCGGGTGCGGGCGCTGCTGAAGGGCCTGCTGCGCCGGCTGCGCGGGCTGTTCTGAGCGACCTCCGGCCGCTGACGTTGCCCGTCCCCGCCGCCCTCCCGTAGACTCTCGGCGTGGGTTCCCTGGCGTTCGACTGCGAGTGGTGCGGCCGCGGCTACGAGGTCGCCCCCGACATGGCGGGGCAGGCCTTCCATTGCCGCAACTGCGGCGGCGAGACCGCCGTCCCGGCGACGGCCGCCCCCGCCGTCGGGACGCCGATCGGCGGCCCGGTCAGGGCGGCCCCGCCGCCCCAGCGGGTCGCGCCCAAGCCGACCCCGCAGCCCCGCCTGCAGCCCTGCCCCTTCTGCGGGGAGGGGATCGCCCCCGGCGCTTACAAGTGCGGCCACTGCGGCTCGACGCTCCGCGCCGGCGCCGGCGCTGGCGCCGTCACGCGCACCGGCGGCGCCTCCCCCGCAGACATGACCAACGCCGCCAACCTGAGCCTGGCGCTGGGCGTGCTCGGCTGGTTCGTGTGCGCCCTGCTGGGGCCGATCGCGATCATCAAGGGCAACGAGGCGCGGCGCCTCGCCTACGAGTACGGGGTGGAGCCGCCTGGGACCGCCACCGCGGGGTTGGTGCTGGGCTGGCTGCTCACCATCGGCATGCTCGTGGGGGTCCTGTTCATGCTGTTCGCCTTCGCCGTGGCCGCCCTGGCCTAGGCGCGGGGCGCGAGAGACGAGGACGGGGGCTCATGCGCTCGATCGCAGACATCATGACG
>JAWLGW010000991.1:0-3148 GCA_041690735.1 Planctomycetota bacterium | reverse complement strand
CCGCGGACGCCGCCCTCCCCTCCAGGCCGGTCACGCCATCGCCTCCTCGGCGCGCCAGTAGGCCTCGTCCTGCGCGCGCGAGCGGGCCGCTCCCGCCAGGTCCTCCTCCAGCTCGAACAGCTGCTGGTGGACCCACATCCACTCCTCCTCTTCCAGGCTCGAGCCCTCGCAGGCGATCAGGGCGCAGGCCGTCTCGAAGGAGGCCTTGAGCAGCGAGAAGATCCGCTGCGTGTCCTCGCAGGTCACGAAGTCGTGCCCGCGCCGGTTGAACAGCTCGTCCACGAAGGCAGCGACCTGCTCCTGGGCCTCGAGCGCCTCGATCAGCCGCTCCCGGTCCGGTCCGCTCCTCTCCTCGCACAGCCGCACGATCTCGAGCACCCTCACTGCCAGATCCTTCGCTGCCAGATCCTTCGCTGCCAGATCCTTCGCCGCCAGATCCTTCGCCGCCAGCCCGCCTCCCGCCGCCAGCGGGTCCCCCTTCGTCGGGTCGTCGTGAACGCTCATGGGGCCCTCCTCCTGAGGCCTGGGCCGCGCCAGGCTGTTCGGGTTTCGTTCGGCCCATGTTGTCGCACGGGAGTCCGACATCCCCCGGGCGGCCCGGTGAGCGAGGCAGGCCTCAGTCGAACAGGGGGTCGTAGTCGTCGCTGACCACGGCCCAGGCCTCGACGACGAGCTGGAACTGCACCGGCTTGCCGTTCCCCACCCACTCCCGCTCCTCGGGCGGGATCGCCTCGAGAGGTACGTCCATGACCACCGACTCCCCCCGCGCCCCGATCCAGGCGCCGATCCGGGGCCGCCGCCGGCACGGGAAGTAGCACAGCGTCTCCCCGCCGTAGGGATCGGCGAGCACCAGCGGGACGGTCCCCGCCACCTCGCCCACCACGTGCGGATCGCCCTCGCGCACCTTCTTGACCGTGCCCACCCACTCGAATCGTGCAGTCATGGGACCTCCTGCCTGCGCCGGTCCAAGGCACGACAAAGGCCAGCGGCGCCGGGTTGCCTCGCGCCCCGCAACTCCTGCCGTGCCGGAGCTCGCGCGCCTCTCGCGGTTCGTGTCGCGGGAGGACTGGGTGAGCAGGACTTGCCCGCAGCGACGAGACGGCTCGAAGTCAGCGAGGTCCGTTCAAGCTCGCGCGCAGGAACCTGGTGGCGGAGCGGCGCTCTCAGGAAGCCGCGCCTCGCGTCCGCGGGCGCTCCTATTGGACGTGCTCACGAGGGCTCAGGCGACGACCTCGCGTCGCGGAGGAAGGCGGTCAGGAGGCGCATGGCGGTCGTCGGTCCGACTCCCGGCGTCTTGGCCAGCTCGGCGGGATCGGCGCTGAGGATCCGCTCCAGCGAGCCGAAGCGCTGCAGGAGCGCGCGGGCACGCGTTCGGCCAATCGAGGGAAAGCGCTCCAGGATCTCGAGCGTCCGCTTCTCGCACGCCTCCACCGGAGCGGGCTCCGCCCGGCGCTCCCCGGGCCCCTGCCTCTCGAGGGCACGCCGTCGCCGCTTGCGCTCCCGCCGCTCCTCCTGCACCGCAATGCGGACGAGGCTCTCCACCGTGCCCGGCACGTCGGCGGTCTTCAGGATCGGAATGCCGAACCCCGTGAGCAGCGAGAGGATCGCGCCGCGCAGGCCTGCCCGCTGCTCACGCTCCACCAGCGGGTAGGGGTCGCCCTCCAGGATCAGCAACGGCCGCGAGCTCTCTCTCCTGAGCCTGCACGCCTGGCGGAACAGCCGCCCCGACTGGAGCGACTGCACGAAGTCATGGGCTTCCTTCCGCTCCACGAGCACCCGCCCCACCCGCACGTCCCCGGTGGTCAGCCAGCGGACGTAAACCGGCTGCCAGGCCCGCTCCAGCAGCGCTGGCAACCCGGCCGCGCTCTCCCGCCGGTCCACGACGATCGGCAAGCGGTGCTCCGCAGCGGCGGTGTCGCCAGGGCCCGGACGTTCGCCTTCTGTTCGCACCCTCCGGTTCTCGCATGCCACCCCGACAGCGCCGCCCGCTCGGCGAGCCCGGGGCGGCAGGTCGGAGGGGTTCTTCGTCGTGCCGGGCCTGGATGCGGATTGAACACGACAGCCACGATCTGCCCCCGGACGAGGGTGACTTTCGCTCACCCCGGGGCTATCCTTCGCTGCTCTCGCGACGCCCCGTGTCGCGTCCCGCCGATCCCACCCGAGCGCGAGCATGGACCCGATCGAACACAAGCGCATGAAGCTGGAGGACCAGCTCGCCGCCCGGCGCGCCCGCGCGGAGCGCAGCGCTCCTTCGCCAAGCGCTCCTCCGGCGGGCGAGAACCCACCCGCCCCTCCTCAGCTGCAGGCGTCGCCACAAGGTGATCCCCTGACCCAGGGCTCCGTCGAGGAGCTGGACGCCGATGCGCTGCGCGCTCAGCTGGCCCTGGAGCGCGAGCGCCTCGAGCTCGAGCGGCAGCGGCTGGAGCTCGAGCGCGAGCGCCTGGCGCTCGAGGAGGCCCGGCGGGTGGGCGCAGCAGGTGCAGGTGCAGGAGCGGCCCCCGGCAGAGCTGCCCCACCGCCGCCTCCCGCCCCGAAGCGGCCCGCGGCGCGCCGGGCCCGGTCGAGCAGCGGGCGCATTCCGGTGGCGGGCAGGACCAGCTCTGCAGGGCGCATTCCCCTGGCGCGCCGCCGGCCGGGCGGCCTCTCCCCCACCCTGCTGGCGCTGTTCGGCGGGGGCTTGGGCTTCGTGAGCATCGTGGCGCTGCTGTACGCGTTCGGCGATCGGTCCAAGCTCCCGCTGCCCGAGCTCGGGTCGGCATCGAACGCCTCCAGCCCTGGCGAGCCCAGGGAGCCTCAGCCGCCTCGCCCCACCCCCGCCAGCGCGCCCGAACGAGCGGCGGCCCGCCCGCAGGCCGCCGAGCCGCCCGCGCTGGTCTCGCTCCGCGAGCGCGCCCCGAGCGACCCCGAGGCCATGCTGTCCCTGGGCCTCTCGCTGTGGAACGGGACCGACGGCGTGCACGACCCCGTGGCGGCCGAGGGCTGGCTGCGCAAGGCAGCGGTCGCGGGCCGCGGGCTGCCCGCCGACTGCGCTCGGCTGGCCCTGGTCCAGATCCGCCGTCAGGGCGGGGCGGGGGCCGGAGCGACCCCGATCCAGCTCTCGGACCTCGCCGCCGCCGTGCGCAAGGCCGAGCGGGACGCCGAGCGGCGG
>JAWLGW010000990.1:0-3151 GCA_041690735.1 Planctomycetota bacterium | reverse complement strand
CGCCTCGCGCGCCAGGCGGTGCGCCATGACGTTCGCCTGCCGGTTGTTCGACTTGACCCACGGCGCCACCCGGCTCACCACCTCCTCGGGGCGGACGCTCTTGAGGCGGAGGCCCTGCTCGAGCAGGCGCGGGTCCCACGGGGTCAGCGGCTTGACCATCACGATCCGGACCGGCGGTCCATCGCCTCCCGCCAGGTCCATGTCGGCGCTCACGCCGCCGGTGATCATGATCCGGATGTAGAGCTCGCCCTCCCCCGGGGAGTCGGCGACCAGGGCGTTCACCTCGCGCTCGAGGTCGTCCCGCATGGCGGCCACGTCGATCCCGATCGCCCGGCCCGAGGCCTCCAGGCGGTCGAGGTGGGCCGCGAGCTGGAACGGACGGCGGCCGTGGGTGCAGATCACCTCGTAGATCGCATCGCCGAACAGGAGGCCCCGGTCGAACACCGAGAGCTTCGCCTCCGCGGGGGGCGTGCGGACGCCATCGATCGATACGCGCATGGGGGCGAATGATAGCGCAGCGCTGGAGCGGTCGGGCGACCGACGTCGGACCTGGCGACGCCCCCTTCCTCTGCTATGACGGCGACCCCCCGACCCTGGAGGGAGGCTGGCTGGTGGGCGAAGCGGAGGCGCCGCGGCGAGCGGCGGGATATCTGGCGCTGTTGCGGGACAACGAGCGCTTCCGGCGCCTGTACGGCGCCCGCGCCATCAGCCTGCTCGGCGACTGGTTCAACACCCTGGCGGTGCTGGCGCTGCTGCGCGCGATCGGGGGCGAGGACGCGCGCTCGTACGGGTGGGTGCTGATCCTCAAGACGCTGCCGGCGCTGTTCGTGGCGCCGCTGGCGGGGGTGCTCGCCGACCGCCTGTCGCGCAAGGCGCTGCTCATCGCCATGGACCTGGTCCGCGCCCTGGCGGTGGGCCTCATGCTCCTCCTGTTCGCCCCCGCCGCCTGGGGAGGGCCCACCCCTGGCCCCTGGGCGCTGTACGTCCTGGTCGTGGCGCAGACGGCGGCCTTCGCCGTGGCGGAGCCCGCGCGCACGGCCCTGGTGCCGGACGTGGTGGCCCCGGTGGACCTGGTCACCGCGGGGGCGCTCAACGCAGTCACCTGGTCAGCGGCCTTCACCGTAGGGACGGCCCTGGGCGGGCTGCTGACGAGCGCCCTGGGCTGGCGGGCGGCGCTGATCGTCGACATCGCCACCTACCTCGTCTCGGCGGCGGTGCTGTACGGGCTGCGGGCGCCGCCCCGCCACACCCCGGTGCCCGCCGGCGGCCTGTCGGAGCTGCGAGAGGGCGCCCGCTACCTGATCCAGCGGCCGCGGGTGTGGAGCCTCACCCTGGCCAAGGCCGGCTGGGCCGCGGCGGGGGGCGGGATCACGCTGGTGCTGACCGTGCTAGGCGAGCGGGTGTATCGACTCGACGGGGACCCCATCCTGGCGGTCACGGTCCTGTACATGGCCCGCGGGATCGGCACCGGCCTCGGCCCGGTGGTCGCCCGCCGCCTGTGCGGAGCCGACCCCGAGCGGGGCGAGCGGGCCATCGGCTGGGCCTACCTGTGGGGAGCCGGCTTCTACCTGGCGATCGGCGGCGCCGGCGGGCTCCCGCTGGCGGCGGCGCTGGTCCTGCTGGCGCACCTCGGCGGCAGCACGGTGTGGGTGTTCTCGACCGTCCGCCTCCAGGCGCTGGTGCCGACCGAGGTGCGGGGGCGCGTGCTGGCCGCCGAGCAGGCCACCTGGACCCTCGCCACCGCCGCCTCGACCTGGGCCTGCGGCCTCGCGATCGACGCCGGGTGGCTGCCGCTCCCGGGCGGGGCTTCGCTGCTGGGGTTGCTGCTGCTGCTGCCGGCGGGCCTGTGGGCGCTGCGTCAGCGGGCGCTGCGGCGCTGGGCGGTCTCGACCGCGTGAGCGTGCCGGCCGAGCGGTTCGCGCGGGCGGCGCGCGCGTTCTTGGCCGCGCCGGGCGAGGGGGCGGACGCGCAGCAGCGCGCCTTCGCGCCGCTGCGCGCGCTGCTGAGGGCGGTCGACGCCGCGGCGCTCCCCGAGGTGGCCGCGCCGCCGCAGGGGTGGCGGGCCGAGGCGCTGATCGCTCGGCCCGAGGTGAACCTGAGCGTGTTCGCGCTCCGGGCGGGTCAGGCCATCCCGCTCCACGACCACCCGGGGCTGCACGGGGCGCTGCGCGTGCTGCGCGGGCGCATTCGCCTGGAGACCTGGGACTGGGACCCGCCGCGGCAGGCGCCTCCGGCCCCAGGCGAGGCGGCCGTGGCGCGAGCCAGCGGCGTGCACGCGCTGGGGCCGGGCGACGAGGCGCTCACCCTGCCGGCCCGCGGCGCGCTCCACCGGATCGAGGCGCTGGAGGACGCGGCGCTCCTCGACCTGTTCGCGCCCTACTACGACGACGCCGCCGGCCGGCGCTGCAGCTACTACCGGGCGGAGCCGCTGCCGGGCGACGACGGCCGCTGGCGCCTGGTGCGCTGAGTTAGCGCCGGCCCTGCTTCTCGAAGCAGGCCTGGCACAGCAGGTCGGTGTCGATCATGTAGCACACCGTCCCCTTGTGCTCGAGCTCCCACACCCGCGGCGGGGTCTGGAAGTAGTCCGAGGGCCCCGGCTCGCGCTCGATCACCTTGGCGCGGTCGTAATCGCTCCCGCTCAAGGGAGTGCCGCAGGACTTGCAGCCGACCTGGGTCTCGCTCATCGCTCACCTCCGCAGGGAAGGGCGGGAGTTTCGCATGGGCCGCGCGCCTCGACCACGGTCGCGGGCCCTCACCCCTGAGGGAGAACCCCCTCAAGCGTGAGGGAGGCCCTCGCCGATAGGCGGCAGGGAAGGGAGGGGAACATGCCCTGGGTAACCATTCAGGAGGCCGCGGAGCGCGGGCCGAGTCGAGCGACGTGGGAGCGGCGAGTCGCCGGGGGGAACGTGCCCTCGTACGTCAACCAGTTTGGGCGGCGCATGGTGTGGGTGGTCGAGCAGGACCCGACCCTGCTCGACCTGCACCAGGAGCTGCGCCAGCTCAACGCCGAGGTGCAGGAGGTCCTGGCGCGCCTGAGCCACCTCGGCTGCGACCTGCCGACCCGCGCGGCGCCCGCGGCGGCGCCCCTGCTGCGGGCGGCCTGAGGCGGCCATGGCCCTGCACGACTCGGGGAGGATCAGCCGCCAGACGC
>JAWLGW010000989.1:0-3158 GCA_041690735.1 Planctomycetota bacterium | reverse complement strand
GCGCGGCGCTCACCGACTCTTCGGGCTGGGTGCGCGCCACCTGCGGCAGCGCCAGGGGCGCCACCAAGAGGAGCAGCAGCACGGCGACCGACCGGCGACCGGCCGAGCGACGGCGGCCACCCGTACGGCGGAGCGCTCTGCCCCCACACGTGTACGGCGGGCCGAGCACCCTCAGCGGAGCGCGCCCGGCTCGGGCACCCCTGCGGCCGCGGTGGCCGGCCGCCCGGGCGGGGCGGCGCCGCGGGCGGTAGAAGGAGGCATGGCTGCCTCACTCCCCGACGTCGCGCTCCTGGTCGAGTCCCTCGATCCGGCCCGAGGAGGAGCCGAGCGGGCGGCGCGGGCCGTCGCCGAGGCCTTGGCCCGCCGCGGGCTGGACACGCGGGTGTACGCGCCGGCCGGTCGCGAGGGCCCGCCGCTCGAACAGGCCACCCGGGTGGCGGTCCCCCTGCCCCGCCTCCCCCGCGCCGCCTGGGCGCTGGCGACCGCACGTCGGCTGAGCGCGGCCGCGCGCGAGGACGGCGCGGCTCGTGTAGTCGCCTGCGGAAAGCTGCTGGGCGCGGACCTGTACTGGCCCCACGGCGGTGTGCACCTGGCAGGGCGAGCGGCCGCCACCAGGGGGCGGGGCCTGCTCCCGCGGGTGGGTCGCGCCCTGCGTCCGGCCGAGTGGGCGTACGACCGGATCGAGGCCGCCGCCTTCGCCGCCTGCCGTCGGGGCGAGGCCCGCGCGGCCGCCCTCTCCGAGCGGGTGAGACGCGACATGGTCGCCCGGCACCGCCTGGCCGCCGAGGCGATCGCCGTGGTGCGGGCCGGCGTCGAGGCGCGCTTCGCCCCGCCGGCGAGCGACGCGCGCACCGAGGCCCAGGCGGCCCTGGTCCGTCGGATCGGCGCCCCGCCGGGCGCGTCGGTGGCCCTGTTCTGCGCCCACGCCTTCGCGCTCAAGGGCCTGCCCGCGCTGCTGCAGGCCCTGGCGCGCGTCCCCGCGCTCCACCTGGCCGTGCTGGGGGGCGACGACCCCCGCCCGTTCCTCCCCCTCGCCGAGCGCCTCGGCCTGGCGGGCCGCCTGGCCTTCCTGGGCCCCGCCGCCGACCCGCTGCCGATCTATCGGGGCGCGCACTGCCTGGTCCACCCCAGCCGCTACGACCCGGGCTCTCTGGTGGTGCTGGAGGCGCTGGCCTGCGGGCTCCCGGTGGTGGCGTCGGCCGCCGACGGCTCGAGCGAGCAGGTGCGCGAGGGCGAGGCGGGCTTCGTCCTCGCAGACCCCGCCGACGCCGCGGCCCTGGCCGACCGGCTCGCGCGCCTCCTCGACCCCGCCCTCCGCGAGCGCCTGGCCGAGGGCGCCGCCGCCGCGCGTCGCACCTGGGACGACGCGGCGGCGGACCTGGTGCGCGCCCTGGCGGAGTGAGCGCGGGCGTCGACAATGGCGGTCGCGCGGAACTGGAGGAGGGCTCATGGCTTCCGCTCGCGCCCTGGTCTGGAGCCTGCCGGCCGCCGCGCTCCTGCTGACGTGCTGCGCCGCGCCCGCGGCGCCTTCCCCGGCCGCGCTCCCGTCGAGCGACGGGTTCGCGGTGGCGCCGCTGATCTCGCGCACGCCGCCGAGCGGCTGGCCCGGGGACGAGGTGCCCGCCCTCGCTCCGCGCGTCTTCCTCGACGACGGGGCCCTCCTCGAGGCGCTGGACGTGGAGGCGCTGTGCCTGGGCTCCGGCGGCCCCTTGGTGGGCAACTTGACGGTCGCGCCCCGCACCCTCCTGGCGCAGGCCGACCTGGCCGTGGCCCGCCTGGGCGACGGCACGCTCGCCCTGTGGCGCGTGGCGCGCGACTCGGGCCAGGCCACACTGCTCGGGCTGGAGCGCGGGCACGACCGCGACGCCGCCGCGCTGGCCTGGCACCCCTCCGGGCGGCTGGTGGTCTCGGGTGGGCGGGACGGCGCCCTGCGGACGTGGCGCGTCGAGGTGGACCGACAGTACGCCGCGCTGGTGCCCCTGGCGCGGGTGGCGCTCGGACGCGGCAACACGCCGCTTGGCCTGGCCTTCACTCCCGCGGGAGCGCTGGTCGTGGCCGAAGCGCGGGGACGTCTCGCCCTGTGGACGCTCGACGCTGACTCGGGGCGCCTGACCGTCGACCGGGAGCTGGCTCCGCCCGCCGCGGATCCGCAAGCGCCGACCCCGACCGCGCTCGCCGTGTCGCCCGATGGCGCGCGCGCCCTGGTGGGGCGGTCGGACGGCGCCGCCGACCTGTGGTCCCTGATCGGCGAGCCGCGGCGGGTCACCTCGGTCGACGTCGGCCGGCGCCTGTGGGTGCGGTCGGTCGCCTTCTCGGGCGATGGCCGCCGGGTGGCCCTGGGGGGCGGGGACCAGGACCGGGGCCTCGCGGCGGTGTTCGACCTCGCCGACGATCCGCCCGCGGTGGTGGCCCGGATCACTCACGAGCACGTGCCGGGGAACAACGTCAACCCACGGGCGGTGACGGTGAAGCAGGTCGGCTTCGCCGGGGAGGACCTGGTGACGGTCGCCGGCGAGTCGATCAAGCGCTGGCGCCTGTCGGCGGAGCCGGTCGCGGTGGCGGTGTGGACCGCGAACGCCGGCGACAGGGTCATGAGCGCCGCCCTGAGCGGCGACGGCGAGCGGCTGATCGCGGGGATCAGCAGCCGCCCGCGCCTGTGGCGCCTGGACGAGCCGGACGCCCTCACCCCGGTGGGCGCGTTCGACGACCCCTCCTACTCGTCGATGGGTCAGGGCCAGTACGGCGTCGCGCTCACGCCGAGCGGCGCCCTCCTCGCCGCCGGCGCGGACCTGGAGCACGTCCGCATGGAGGTCCACCCCCGCGGCCTGAGCGCGACGCCCCTCCCAGCGCTGCCGACCGGCGCCGACTGGGTGGGGACGGTCGCCTGCTCGCCCGACGGTCGGCTGGTGGCGAGCGGGTCGACCGCCGGCGCGGCGCCGGGGCGCCTGTGGACCCTCGCGCCCGCGCCGCGGCCGGTCGCCGAGCTGGAGGCGGACGTACAGGCCGCGGCCTTCACGGCGGACGGGCGGTGGCTCGTGACCGCGGACCGCGCCGGCGCGCTCACCTGCCGGCGCGTCGAAGCCGGCGGCGCCACGGAGGGGCTCGAGGTCAGGGGGCGGCTCGAGGTCAGGGGGCGGCTCGAGGTCGGGGGCGACGAG
>JAWLGW010000988.1:0-3159 GCA_041690735.1 Planctomycetota bacterium | reverse complement strand
CCGCCCTGGGCCAGATCCTGGAGCTCCCCCGCAAGGAGGCCCAGCGGTACATCGACGGCTTCTTCGCCGCCTACGCCGGGGTGCGCACCTGGCTGGACGCCACCATCGAGGAGGCGCTGGAGAAGGGCTACGTCACCACCCTCTTGGGCCGCCGCCGGTTCATCCCCGAGCTCGCCAGCAACAACGTCATGATCCGCCAGGCCGGCATGCGGATCGCCGCCAACACGCCCCTCCAGGGCTCCGCCGCCGACATCTGCAAGCTCGCCATGCTGGAGCTCGACCGCCGCCTGCGCGCCGCGGGGCATGAGGCGCAGCTCGTGCTGCAGATCCACGACGAGCTGCTGCTCGAGGCGCCCGAGGGCGAGGTCGAGCAGGTGTGCGCGCTGGCGCGAGCGGTCATGGAGTCGGTGGTCCCCCTGTCGATCCCCCTGGCGGTGGACGTGGGCGCGGGGAAGTCTTGGGCGGACGCGCACTGAGTCGAGATTTGGAGAGTGTCCGGGCACGGGCAGGGGCACGGGCACGAAGGAGAGGAGGTCCGTATGCCGTTGATCAAGATCCACACCTCCGCCCCGGAGCGGCGGGGCGAGGAGGCGACCGCGATCCTCAAGTCGCTGTCCGCCGAGCTGGCGAGCCTGCTGGGCAAGCCCGAGGACTACGTCATGACCTGCCTGGTGCCGGCGGCCATGACCTTCGCCGGCGACACGGCCCCCTGCGCCCTGGTGGAGGTGGCGAACCTGGGCGAGCTCGAGCGGAGCAAGACCGAGGAGATGACCGCGGCGATCTGCCGGGTGCTGGAGGCCGAGCTCGAGGTCCCCTCCCGACGGATCTACGTGGAGTTCCGCACCCCGCCGCGCCACTACTGGGGCTGGGACCGCAAGACCTTCGCCACATGAGCGAGCGGCATGATGCCGGGAGCCGCACCGTCGCCTCGTCGCGGATCGAGACGGTGACCCTCACGATCCCCGACATGAGCAAGTTCGGCGGCAGCGGCCGCGGGGGAGCAATCAGACCTGCGGGATCGAGTGCAAGGAACGCCTCGCTCAGGGACGCCCGGCGGTGTAGACCCCCCAGCTGCGCGGGACGCCCCGGTCGCCGGGCACGTCGCGGAAGCTGACCGGGACCTGCCGGCCGCCGTCGCGCACGTGGAAGTGGAGGTGCGGGAGCGCCGCGTAGCCGGTCCAGCCGGAGCGGGCGATCAGCTCTCGCTGGGCGACGCGCTGGCCCACCTCCACCAGGGCGCCGTCCTGCTGCAGGTGCAGGTACGAGGCGACCGAGCCGTCCTCGTGACGGATCCGCACGTAGTTGTTCCACTCGCCCCGGCCGACCCGGTCGGAGTCCTCCTTGACCGCGACGACCACCCCGGCCCGGGCGGCGAGCACCGCGGTGCCCGAGGGCATGAGGAAGTCGTACGAGAACGCGCTGCTCCCGTGGTGCGAGGCGAGGCCGTTGTTCCCCTGCACGCACAGGTGGCTCATGCCCTCGGCCCAGGGGAGGACGTACGGAGAGGTCCCGGGCGCCGGGTAGCGGTCGAGGTCGCGCGGGCCGAAGGGGCACCCCGCGACGAGGGGCAGGACGGCGAGCGACAGGAGGAGGGCGCGGCGGCGCAGGCGGGGGGTCACGGTCATGCCCCGAGTGTGCGTCAGGGGCCGGCCGAGCGCCACCGCACCCTTCGGGAGTGACAGCCCGCTCGGGAGCAGGCGTAAGGGGGGCGAACCGGAGGGAGCTCCCATGACGGACCCCAAGCTGAACCAGATCCTGGCCATCGAGAAGGGCACCAAGTCGCGGGTCCACGGCGAGGTCACGCACATCACGCAGCTGCTGCAGAAGCCCGCCCTGCTGGCCGGCTTCAGCAAGACCTACCAGCCCAAGGACGACGCGGCCGACGTCTACCCGCCCGAGAAGCAGAAGGTGCAGGCGGTCGCCGACGAGCTGCTGCGCCGGACGGGCCGGCTGCTGGCCGAGCTCCTCGACGTCACGGCGACCAAGGACTTCGCCAACACCCAGGCCAAGGCGGACGTGGTGGTCGGCGGCGAGGTCCTGCTGGAGCAGGTCCCGGCGACGTTCCTGCTGTTCCTCGAGAAGCAGCTGGCGGAGCTGGCGACCACCGTCAAGCGGATCCCGATCCTCGACCCGGCCGAGGAGTGGCACCGTGACGAGGCGGCCGGCCTGTACAAGACCGAGCCGACGCACACCACCCGCACCAAGAAGGTCCAGCGGCCGATCGTGCTCTACCAGGCGACCAAGGAGCACCCGGCCCAGACGCAGCTGATCACCGAGGACGTGATCGTGGGCGCCTGGCTCACGGTCAAGCACTCGGGCGCCCTGCCCGCGGGGCGCAAGCAGGAGCTGATCGAGCGGATCGAGCGGCTGGTGGACGCCGTCAAGTTCGCCCGCGAGCGGGCGAACGCCACCCCCGCGCCCCGGCGCGAGGTGGGCGAGCGGCTGTTCGAGTTCCTGTTCCAGTAACCGGGCGACTCAGGCGCCGGGAGCGGCCGCTCCCGGCGCCCGTCGTTCGGCGCGAGAGGTGCCTACCGAATTACGATTCACTTCCGCTTTGGAGGCAAGCTGAGGATCAGCCTCAGACTCAGCGGCGCGGCCGGGTCGGCCGGCGTGCAGGTTCGACTCCTGCCCCCGCCAAACGTGGCGGGGTGGTGGAACGGCAGACACGGGGTCCGCAGATCAGCGGGCCCTGCCGACCCCGGCGCGGTGCGCGACGCATCAGACTCAGACTCTCCTCCCAAGCTCATCAAGCCCGAGCGCTCCGGCCGACGCCGGCGATCGTGCGGGTCCCGTCGCGGGTTCGAATCCCGCCCCTACCGTCTGCGAGCCTCGCGCTCGCGCGCCTTTCGCCTCTTTCCCAAGGTAGGGAGGCCCAGTGGAATGGGCAGGACCTTTCAAGGTCGACCGTCGGCAGACACCCGACCGGCTGCGCTCGATAGGGACCGGGGGCCTGACAGGCTAAGTCATCCCGGTCCCTCACCCGTGTGGTTCGCGGGGGGCTCCGCCCCCCGCGTACCCCCCGAGAGGCTCCGGGACGGCGCGCGCTGCTCCTCCTCGGGAGAGGAGAGCGCGGTATCCGAAGAGCGCGCGCGCCGCCCCTCCGCCCACCTCGCGCGGGTGCTCGCTCCGGGACGGTCCAACAGCCCCGCCTCGCCACGA
>JAWLGW010000987.1:0-3165 GCA_041690735.1 Planctomycetota bacterium | reverse complement strand
CCGCGCCGCTGCTCGCCGACAAGCCGGGCCTGAGCTGGGGGAACGCCCTGAGCGGGGCGTTCGCCTTCGGCAAGGCGAACCTGGTCCCCATGATCGTGTTGGGGGTCGTGGTCAGCGTGGTCTACAGCCTGGGCATGGTCGCGCTGGGGGTGGGGGTGCTGATCACCATGCCGATCGCCCAGGGGGTGGTGCTCCTCGCCTACGACGACCAGCGCCCAGCCGTGGAGGCCGCCGCCGCCGAGGCGGGGGTCGCGCTGTAGGGCGAGGCTTGCGCGTCGGGCGCCGCGGGCGACCATGAGCAGGTGACCGCCGCCGTCCGCGACGACTCCGCCGCGCCGCTCGCGCCGCGCCCGCCCCAGGGGCGGGCCTGGGTCCCGCGGCTCCTCCCCGCTGGGCGCCCGGTGCGCGGGTCCGACCGCGCCGAGCTGGCGCTGCTGCTGGCGGTGCTCCTGCTGTGTGTGGCGACCCCCGCCCGCGACGCGGGCGGCGGGTTCAACGCGCCGTTCAAGGCGGAGCTGGAGGCGGCGACCGGCGGCGGCCTGTGCCTGTTCCGTCGCCTCACCGAGATCCCCTGCGGGGGGTGCGGCCTGACCCGCGCGTTCGTCCAGCTCGGGCACGGCGAGGTCGCCGCGGCGATCGCCCTCAACCCGATCGCGCCGCTGTTGTTCGCGTGGTTCCTGGGCAAGCTCGCCGAGAGCGCGGCGCTCAACCTCACCGGGCGGCGCCTGTGCCTGGGGATCCCTCCTCCCTGGCGGTGGCGCTTCTACTTGGCGGTCGGGGTGGGGGTGCTCGCGCTGGGTGCCTTGCGCCTGGCGGTGGGTCTGCTGGGCTACCCCGCGGCGGTCTGAGCGGCCGCGGTCTTCCAGAATCGGGACACCAGATCCGGGACTCGCGGGACGAACCTGAGGCGATCCGGGTTCAATTCTGTTTCAGGTGCGTGTGCCGCACTGCGCAACGAGGCGCCTCGTCAAGAGTTCTGGCTGCCCGATCGCTCTCCGCTCCGGCCCCGCGGTTGCTCATGAGGCGACCAACCGTAGGGGAGAGGTAGGGCCCATGAGGTTCACCCGCCGCAATCGCATGCACAAGCTCGGGGCCTGGATGCTCGTCATCGCCCAGGCCACCTTCGCCGCCGGCTGCAACCGGGGCGGCACCGCGAGCAGCGCCAGCACCGCCCAGGCGAGCACCGCCGCCGGCTCGACCGCCGGCGTCGACATGGGCGAGCTGCTCTACAACACGGTGCACCACCAGCTCACGACCGCCGGCGAGGCGGCCAAGGTCGCCGCGCTCGAGGCTCGCAAGGCCGACTTCGTGGGGGCGATCAACCGCATCCTGCCGGGGTCGCAGGTCCAGGCGAACGTCTCGGTGCTGCTGCCGGCGCTGGTCGGGCTGTTCGACGACGGCTCGGTCGAGGCGGCCGCCGAGGACATCGAGGCGATCCTCCTCGACCTCATGAACGACAGCGCCGCCGTCGACGGGCTGGCGAAGCTGCTGTCGAGCAGCGGCTCCGCCGGCGGCGCCTCGTTCGACGGCAGCCGGGCGCGCAACATGCTGATCAGCCGGCTGCTCGCCTACCCCGAGCTGGAGGACCTGGTCCGAGCCTCCATGCAGCTCGTCGAGCAGAACGACGGGGTCGACGCCCAGGGCGTGGCCAACGGCGAGCGCAACCTGCTGCGCGAGCTGCAGGGCATGCTGTCGCGCCAGCTCCTCGGCTTCCAGCCCTCGCCCACGGCCGGCAACGCCGTCGGGCACAGCCTCGACGCCCTGGCCGACGCCCTCCTCGAGACGCAGCCCATGACCGCCTTCCCGGCGCTGGGTCCCGCCGCCTGGGCGGTGCGCCTCGACAGCCACGGCAACCCCAAGGTCGCGGACGACCCGGCCTCGGGCCGCCTGTACGCCCCCTTCGTGGACGCCGACGGCGACGGCGAGGCGGACGTCGACGCGCAGGGGCGGCCGGTCGACGCCAGCGGCGCGGTGATCTCGATCGCGCCCTTCGGCAAGGACGGCGCCCGGGACGCCGACGACCGCGCGCTCGCCCCGGGCGGCGCGCTCCTCTACGACTACTTCGACGTCAAGCGCACGATCCTGTCCGAGCTCCTCCTCCTGACGGGCGAGGTCCTGCAGAAGGATGTGGCCGCCAAGGCGGTCGACGTCCTGGACGCGCTGACCGACCGGGTCCGCCACGACAACGGCACCGTCGACCCCAGCGACGACTACGACACCCTGAACCCGGACAGCCCGATCATCGACCTGGCCCACGCCCAGTTCGAGGTCGTCAAGCGGACCCCGATCCACGACCTGCTCCGCGGCCTGGCGGCGGTGGTCAAGAACGACAAGGCCAAGTTCTCCGGCATGGTCGACGACCTTATGGTCGCCATGAAGCGGGCGACCCAGGCCGCCCACTCGGCGCCCGCCGCCGGCGCCAACCAGGCCATGATCAACGACCTGCTGCCGCTGCTGGAGGACGCCATGCGTCCTCGCGGGCGCAGCGTGTCGGCGGTGCGGGCCCTGCTCCAGGCCTTCAACTCCGAGCAGCGGCGGCTGCAGAACCTTCCGGTCGGCTTCGCCCGGATGATGAAGTACCACGACTACCGGAACCGCGTGCTGGCGGACGCCACCCACAAGAGCGCCATGCAGCGGATCCTCGAGATGATGGAGCGCGCCAACCAGTGCCACGCCGTGGGCATGGGCAACATGGCGGAGTTCTACCTCAACGCCATGGCGGGCAACCAGAAGGTCCTGGGGATCACGATCAACATCGGGACGATCCACTTCCTGCTGAGCATCGGCTTCCTGCGCAACCTGCTGTGCTCGGGGATCAAGGCCGACGACGTGCGGGCGCTCAAGGACTTCAACGACTCGGGCGCCCTCGACGCCATGAAGCCGATCGCCAAGGTGTTCAGCGCCCGCGGCGAGACCCCGCTGCTCAAGGACATCATGCTGGGCCTGGGGGCGCACTACGAGCGCGCCATGCGGCCGACCGAGCCCGTGGTCGTGTCGATCCTCGAGTCGGGCGCCGTCGAGCGGCTGTTCGAGATGATCGACGACATGACGCAGATCCAGGTGCCGGGCTCCACCGAGGTGGTGGCGGACGTGCTGGCCGACACCCTGCAGGCCATGCTCGACAGCTCGACCCCGGTCTACGACCGCAACAACGTGCCGCACCGC
>JAWLGW010000986.1:0-3173 GCA_041690735.1 Planctomycetota bacterium | reverse complement strand
CCTGAACGGATCGCCGGGGGCACCTCGGTCACCGGGTCAGCGGCGGCGCGGCGCGCTCCTCTTCTCGGTGCCGCGCGCCGCCGCGCCGCGGCGAGGAGGGGCCTCCGGGGCGGTCGGCCTCGCGGCGCCGGCGGAGGCGCTCCCCGACGACCTTCTTCGCCTCCACCACCGCGAACACCGCCAGCCCCGCGCCCGCGAGGACGAGCCACCACGTCCACGCCAGCGGCGCGGTGTGGAACAGGCGGTTCATGACGGGCAGGTAGGTCCAGGCCAGCTGCAGCGCCAGCATCGCGGCGGCGCCCGCCCACACCCAGGGGTTCGAGAACAGCCCGAGCCGCCACAGCGGCAGGGTCAGGCTGCGGCAGGCGAACAGGTAGGCCACCTCCACGACCACGATCGTGTTGCCGGCCACGGTCCGCGCCTCCGCCACCTGCTCCGGCGCGCCGGCGAGCGCCAGCTTGAACAGGCCGAAGGCGGCCACGGCGATGAGGGCGGAGACGATGACGATCCGCGCGGCGGTCTGCTTGCCGACCAGGGGCGAGTCCACACGCTTGGGCGGGCGGTCCATGATCCCCGGCTCCTTGGGCTCGAACACCAGCGTGGTGCCGAGGAAGATCGCGGTCGCCATGTTGATCCACAGGATCTGCACCGGCAGGATCGGGAGGGCGGCCCCCACGGCCAGCGCGGCGAGGATCACGAGCCCTTCGCCGCCGTTGGTGGGCAGCGTCCAGGTGACGAACTTCACCAGGTTGTCGTAGACGCCGCGCCCCTCCTCGATCGCGGCCTCGATCGTGGCGAAGTCGTCGTCGGTGAGGACCATGGCCGCGGCGCCGCGCGCCACGTCGGTCCCTCCCCGCCCCATGGCCACCCCGATGTCCGCCTGCTTGAGCGCCGGCGCGTCGTTGACGCCGTCGCCGGTCATGGCGACGACGTGCCGGCGGCGCTGCAGCGCCCTGACGATCGCCAGCTTCTGCTCCGGCGCGACGCGGGCGAACACGCTCACCCCCTCGACGAGCGCCGGCAGGCGCTCCTCGGGGAGCTCCGCGAGCTCGGCGCCCGTCAGGACCTCCAGCCGCCCCTCGGCGTCGCGCTCCCCCTCGAGGCACAGCTCGCGCGCGATGGCGGCGGCGGTGATGGCGTGGTCGCCGGTGATCATCTTCACCTGCACGCCGGCCCGGTGGCAGGTCGCCACCGCCCCGCGGGCGGCCGGCCGGGGCGGGTCGATCGCCCCCACTAGCCCGATCAAGGTCAACCCCTGCACGTCCTGGTGCGCGACGACCGCCTCGTCCTTGGTCCAGTCGCGGCGCGCCAGGCAGAGCACGCGCAGGCCCTGCTCCGCCAAGGAGACCAGGGCGCGCTCGGCCGCGGCGCGGTCGAGCGGCGCCGTCCGACCGTCGCGGCCCAGCGCGTCCGCGCAGCGGGCGAGGACGGCCTCCGTCGAGCCCTTGACGTACAGCGCCGGCCCCTGGGGGCCGTCGTGCAGGGTCGCCATGTACATGTGCTCCGACTCGAACGGGAGCGTGTCGAGGCGAGGCCACCGCGCCAGGGCCTCCGCGGTCAAGCCCCCCTTCTCGGCGAGCACGATGAGGGCGGCCTCCGTGGGGTCCCCCTCCACCTCGACGCTGTCCCCTTCGCGCCGCAGACGCGTGTCCTGACACAGGGCCGCGCAGCGCAGGCACTCGAGGAGCCCCGCCTCCGCCTGCAGGTCGACCGGCGCGCCCTCGCGCAGCAGCTCGCCGGCAGGTTCGTACCCGGCCCCGGTGACCTCGATCGGGGCCTCGCCGGTCCACACCCGGGTCACCGTCAGCTGGTTCTCGGTCAAGGTGCCGGTCTTGTCCGAGCACACCACGGTGGTGCTGCCCAGCGTCTCGACCGCGGGCAGGCGGCGCATGATGGCGCCGCGCGCGGCCCTCTTCGACACGCCGACCGCCAGCAGCACCGAGACGCCGGCCGGCAGCCCCTCGGGGATGGCGCCCACCGCGAAGGCGACCACCGCGCTGAACGTCTCGCCGTGGGGGCGGCCGCGCGCCGCCTCCAGGGCGAACATGCCGGCCGCCACCAGCAGGATCACCCACAGGAGCAGGCGCGACAGCCCCGTCAGGCGTCGGGTCAGGGGCGTCATCACCCCCTCCGCGGTCGAGATCATCTCGGCGATGTGCCCGCTCTCCGTCGCGTCGCCCGTCGCGACCACCACTCCGGTGGCTCGCCCGTAGGTCACCGCTGTCCCGGCGAAGGCCAGGTCGTGCCGGTCGGTCAGCGGCGTCTCCTCGGGGACGGCGGCGGTGTGCTTGGGCACGGGCACCGACTCCCCGGTCAGGGCGGCCTCCTCGACCTGCAGGTCCCGCGCGGTGAGGAGGCGCAGGTCCGCCGGGACGGCGTCGCCCGAGGCGAGGAGCACGACGTCGCCGACGACCAGGTCCGCGCCGGGGACCCGCCGCGGCGCGCCGCCGCGGAGGACCGTGGCCTGCGTCTCGACCAGCGCGTCCAGGGCCGCGATGGCGTTCTCGGCGCGCGTCTCCTGGAGGTAGCCGATCGCGGCGTTGACCACGACCACCGCCGCGATCACCGCGGCGTCCACCAGATCGCCCAGCGCGGCGGCGATGAGGGCCGCCACCACCAGGACGATGATCAAGGGCTGGAGCACCTGGTCCAGCAGCCGCTGCAGGGCAGAGCGCCCCTTCCGCGCGGTCAGGCGGTTGGGGCCGTCTCGGCGGAGGCGACGCTGCGCCTCCTCCTCGTCGAGGCCCCTCGGGCTCGACCCGAGCCGCTCGAGGGCCTCCTCGCCTGAGAGCGCGTGCCAGGCGTCGTTCGTCACGGGGCTCCGGGAAGGGGGCTTCAGGTGAAGCGAGGACCGCCGACGCCCTTCCCCGCGCAAGCCTCGGACCGACGACCGCGCGGCTCCCGAACGGGGGGCGGGGGCTTCGCCCGCCCTCCACGTCGCCCTTCTCCTCGCTCAGGACCTGGCGTTCAGGGCCCACTCGAGCAGCGCGCGCCGGATCGCCGCCGCCACCTCCTCCCGCGCGCGGGGGGTGTTGAGCTCGGGGAGCTGACCCAGGCGATCCGCCTCGAAGGCGCGCAGGTGCAGGGTGCTGGCGGCGGGGTCGGGAGCCTCGGCCAGGGCCTGTCGCTCCCGCGCGGCGACCACCGCCTGCACCGCGTGCCGGAGCGAGCGG
>JAWLGW010000985.1:0-3173 GCA_041690735.1 Planctomycetota bacterium | reverse complement strand
ACGCCGCCACCCGCTCGCCCTGCGGCGGCACCCAGGACACCAGCAGTCCCTGCGCGGTCCGCTCCACCACCCGGGCGTCGGTGGGCGCCGACGGCGGGCGCGCGTCGACCCGGAGCGGCGGCTCGAGCACCCGCACGGCCGCCACGCCGAACCGGTCGTACACCTGCACGATCGGCTGGCCGGCGGCGACCTCGCCCGGAACGACGCTGTAGACGCCGCGGTATCGCCCCGGCTCCTCCTCGACGAGCGGGAGGGCGTCGCTCGAGCCCAGCGTGAAGATGGCGCTCAGCCCGGGGTCGGCTGCGACCGTCACCGCGACCGTGTCGCCCGCCGTGAGCGTCCCAGGGCGGCTCGGCGCCGCCGTCGCCGAGGAGATCCGGGGGAGCGTCACCTGGAGCGGCCGGGGCGGGGCGGGGAACACGCGCGCCACCTCGTCCGCGAGGTCGCTCGCCAGCCAGCGGAAGCCGAGGTCGGTGGCGTTGCGCACCGTGCCCTGGATCGCCTCCACGGACTGCGAGTACTCCACCAGGATCCCGCCCGTCTTGCTGACGCCGTGGTCGATCCGCGCCAGGTGCCGCCCCGTGCGCGCGTCCACCAGGGTCAGCTCCACCGCCACGCGCTGGCGGAACAGCAGCCCGACCTGCGTGTTGTAGAGCCGGCGGACGTCACCGCGCAGGAAGGCGTCCACCCCCAGCGCGTCCCGCAGCACGCGGAACGAAGCGCCGGCCACCGCTACGGGCGAGTCGAGCCCGGCGGTCGCCAGGCGGCGGTCGACCTCCTCCCCGTCGAGGACGAGGTAGGGCCCCGCGACGAGCCGCCGGCACAGCATCTCCCGCACCGCCCGCGCCTTCAGGAGGTCCCCCGCCTCGGGAGCCGGGTCGGCGACCGTGAACGGCAGCACCGCGAGCGTCTGCAGCTTCGCGCCGGCGAACGCCTCCTCGTCTATCACCACCTGCGGCGCACAGGCGGAGAGGCACAGCGCCGCCGCGACCCCCGCCGCCCGCGAGGCCCTGCGGCTCATGGCAGCTCCCTGACGCGCACGGTCCCGGCCAGCGGCTGGGCGGTCGCGCCGGTGACCTCGAACCTGTACGGCCCGACTCGGTGCAGGCACAGGCTCGCGGCGGCCCCGGGGGGAAGCGGCCGCAGCAACACCGCGGCCTCCTCACGCTCCACGAACCCGTGGCTGTGGCCGCACACGACTCCTCCCACCGCCTGCGGAAATACCACCTGGATCACCGCGCCTCGCGTGTCGTTGAGGAACACCACCGCGCCGCGATCCACGGTCACCTCGACCTCGGCCGGCGGCGAGAGCCCCTGCTCCGTCACGCGCACGAGGCGCGCCTCTCCCACCTCGCTCTCCTCGACCGTGGCGAGGCGCTCGAGGAGCCTCGCCTGGCCGCAACCGACCGAGGCGGCGACCACGAGGAGCGCGCAGGAGAGGATCGAGGCTCGGACCACCTGGGGACCTCCTCCCTCCATCGTCGATGCGAGGCGCCCGACGCGAAGGCACAGGGCGGCGGCTGCCGAGCACGGATCGGGGAGAGCGCGCGCCACCCGCACGCCTCGACCCCAGCGCCATGAGCTCACGGCAAGGGACCAGTCCCGCGGCCTTGGCGTTCAGCGCGCCGATCGGCCGGCCTCCAGCGCCTCAACCAGCTCATCCAGGGCTCGCCGCGCCGCGTCCAGGTCGCCCCCCGCGAGGCTCGCCCGCGCCGCCGCCATCCCCTCTTCGGACACGCCGGCGTCCTTGCCCTCGGCCACCAGCGACGCGGCGTCCTCGAGCGCCGCCAGCGCCGCCGCCGGATCTCGCTTCACCACCAGCTCCAGCCACGCCAGGCGGACCCGCCACGGTGCCTGCTGGCCGCGCCAGCTCATCCAGCGGGAGACCGCGTCGTGCGACTCCGACAGGTCGCCCAGGCCGGCGCGGTTCGCCCTCCAGATGATGGCGACGGTGCCGCCCAGGACGGGCGACTCCCGATCCGCCGAGTGCTCCCAGAAGGTCAGCGCCTCTCGGTACGCCTCGTCGTCGCGGCCGAGGTCCCGCAGGATGAACGCACGCAGGGGCCGGTACTCCCTCCCGAGGTCGTGCAGGGCGATCGCCTCGTCGATGTCCGCGAGCGCGCCCTGCAGGTCGTGTCCGACCGCCTGGAACGCCGCGGCGCGGGCCGCGAACACCGCGGACCGCAGCTCGGGCTCCGACTCGTCGATCCGGGCCAGCAGGTCGGCGGCCAGGGCGGCGCACTCGAGGGGCTTGTGCAGCTTGGGGTAGGCCCGGACCAGCACCACCTGCAGCTCACGCCGCTCGGTGGCGTCGGCGGCGAGGTCGATCGCGCGGTGCCCCGCGTCCACCAGCTGCTGCTTCACCGGCGGCGGGCACTCCCGCTGGGCGAGGAGCCCCACCGCGCGCTGCACCGCGTATTCGGCCGGGCACAGCTCGGCCAGGAGGACCGCCAGCGGGAAGTCGCCCCGGCCGGTGACGCCGGTGGCGTGCCGCACGAGGCGCTCGACCAACGGCGTCGGCAGCGGTCGCTCGGGGAGCGCCAGGCGCGCCACGCGCAGCAGCTGGAGCAGGCGATCCGGCGCCGACGAGCGCGGGCCGAGGTCCCGGGCGATCGGCTCCGCCTGCAGCAGGGCCGCGTCGGCGAGCCGGGCGCGCTCGGCGGACAGGAGGTCTCCGGGCGGAGGGAGGTGCTGCAGGGCGCGCAGCGCCACGGCTGCGTCGGGGCCGACCGCCAGCGCGGCCCTGGCCAGGGCGACCTGCCAGCGGAGCGGGAGCGGCGGCGCGGCGAGCCGCCGCAGCGCGGCCTCCGCCTCGTCCAGCCGACCCAGCGCCAGGTGCACCTGCACGCGCAGGACGTGCTCCGCGACCCCCTCCTGCCCCCGCTCGGCCAGCGCGGCCAGCTCGGCCAGGGCGCGCTCGCCGTCTGCCTGCGTAGACAGCCCCGCCCGCAGCCGCGCCGCCACCCGCCAGGCGATCAGCTCGTTGCGAGCCGCCCCCCGGGCGGCGGCCCGCTCCAGGGTCCGCACCGCGGTCGCCGGATCGGCGTCGGTGTCGACCGCGGCGATCGCGCCGGTGAGCGCGCTGGCGGCGGGCCCGTCCCCGCTGAGCTCTTCGGCGGCGGCCCGGGCGGCGGCGAGGGCGGCGCGCGCCCGCGCCAGCAAGCCGCTCGCCG
>JAWLGW010000984.1:0-3174 GCA_041690735.1 Planctomycetota bacterium | reverse complement strand
ACGAGTCGGACCTCGTGACGCCGAGTGAGGTGAAGGTCGAGATCACCAAGCCGCCCCAGTTCGCCGACCTGACCGACGAGCAGTTCCGCGTGCTCCTCCAGGAGGCGGTCGACGCCCGCCTCGCCGAGCTGCGAGCCACCCGCACCCGCCCTCCGCTCGGCGCCAAGAAGATCCTGGCTCAAGACCCGCTCAGCCGCCCGGGCCCTGCGCTGCCCGACCGCGGCGTCTCGCCTCGGGTCGCCTGTAAGGACAAGTGGCGACGGATCGAGCTGCTCAGGACGCTGAAGGCGTTCTTCATTCGCTACCGAACGGCCTGGAACCAGTGGCGCGCCGCTCCCACCGAGGAGGCGCGTCGAGCGATCGTGTTCCCGGCGGGGACCTACTGGATGCGGGTGAAGTACGGGGTCACCTGCGAGCCCGCCGAGACGGAGGACGTCGCCGAGGCACCGGGTGCTGGGGTGCCCGCCACCGTCGACGTGGCGGAGCGGCGGTTGCCCGGGCCAAGCCCCGCCCCTTCATAGCGTCCCGACCGCCGGACAGTCTTCGGCCACTCCGCCTGCTGCCGCGCGCGACGAGGCGGCCGCATGTACAGGCGACTGCCGCGGGATCCGTCGGACCGCCTGAAGCGGTCGATTCTCACCACTTGCGCTTCAGTTCGGATTCGCGTGAGCATCGAGAGCCTGGTCCGTCCATTCAGGACCGCGCCCGGTTGGCGGAGCAGCTAGATCGCCCAGCGGGGTCGAGAGATCAACCCGGGAGCGGGATCGGAGCGGGATCGGGAGATCAACCCGGGAGCGGGATCGGGACCGCGCCCGGTTGGCGGAGCAGCTAGATCGCCCAGCGGGGTCGAGAGATCAACCCGGGAGCGGGATCGGGAGAGATCAACCCGGGAGCGGGATCGGGAGAGATCAACCCGGGAGCGGGATCGTGAGCAGCTAGATCGCCCAGCGGGGTCGAGAGATCAACCCGGGAGCGGGATCGGACCTGACCCTGAGCGTTCAATCGTCCTCGTCGGGTTCGAACGGCCCGGAGAAGGGCACCGGCGAATCGGAACCGCACAGCGCTTCGAACCCGACGCTCTTGGACGTCTCGTTGAGCCGAGTCAGCACCCGCTCCCACTCCAGAACGGGGACAGAGACCCCATAGCTCTCGGACACGAGGTGCTCGAGCTGGCAGCCCATGTCCCGTAGGTCCGCCAGGAGCTCGGTCTTCTCGCCTACCGAGGTGCCTTCGAAGACCACTCCGATGGCGTAGAACGGTCCCCGCTCCACGACCTCGGTGAGGGTGTCGCCTTCGCAGCGCACCAGGTCACCCGGAGCCACGTGATGGGCGAAGACTGGGAACGAATCGACCCGCCAAAGGTCGCCCTCGCGCTCCACCCAGATCCAGTAGGGTTCGCTCATTGGCACGCGAACTTCGCGCCGGTTGCCCGAGCGCCGTCCGCCACCCCCCTCTGCGACTTCCAGGGTCGGACTGACCTTGCCGATCAGAAGCGGAATCTCCCTCGGGTCGTGGCTGGTGAAGTGCCTGTAGAAGTACCAGCCGTAGCCGTATGGGTGCGTGTCCAGGATCTCCGAAGACGGGTTCAGCCGCTCGAACTCGTATCGAGCCGCAATGCCGGCCTCCGGATCAGGCCCCACGACCTCCACGGTTTGGCCCTTCGGGGACATACACACCTGCGCCCCCACGGCGTTGATCACCGCCTGGGCCTCAGGAGGGGGAATCGCTCCGATCAACAAGACCTCTGGGTGCCCAAATCGATAGTGGAGGCCCACTGAGAACGCCAGGGTCTCCCCCTCGTCCTGTGGTGAGACGACGGCCACCCACCCTGAGTTCAAGATGATGGGCACGAACCCGAGCTGCTGCTGGGCAGCCCCCTCGTTCTGAGCGAGGAAGAACTCGAACCGCTCCATCAAGTTCGCCTCGGGATCCTCCTCCGCGAGCTTGGCGAATCGGCGCATGTCCGCCGGCGTGGCCGTGAAGTCGTCAAAGGGTGCGAACGGAGCTTCCATGTCAGACCCAGCTTACCGAGACTACCGGCAACCCCGCCTCCTAGGTTGCTCTCAGCCTCCAACCGTTTTACCAACTGTTGCCTCGCTCTAAGCCGTGCCCGATCGCCCACGGTCAAGTGACCAGATAGGACGACCTACGAATCCCGCGTCCGCGCCGCGCGCAGCCGGGCCGGCAGGTCGCCGTAGCGGAGCACCACCCCGTAGGCGCCGCCGGCGCGGGCGGTGTCGAGCGCCGCCTCGACCTGATCGGCGGCCGCCGGCGCGGGGGTCGCGCCGTGGACCAGGGCCAGGAGGGTCTTCACGATCGTGAGCCTCGCCTCGACCTCGGCGGCCGGCTTGCCCGGGACCGCGGGGACGCGCTTGAGGATCGCCTCGATCTCCTCGCGCTCGGCCTGGGCGGACAGGAGGGCCGTGGCGGCGTTGAGGAGGGCGCGGGCCTGAGCGGGGGCGTCCTTCGCGCGGGCGGCGGCGGCTTCGCTGCGGAGATAGGCTCCGGCCGCGTCCTCGGGGCGCTCCATGCCGAGGAGGCCCTGGCCCAGGAGCGCTTCGGCGCGGGCCTCGAGGTCGGCCGCGCCGGCCTCGACGGCCGTCTCGGCCACGGCGGCGGCGTCGAGGGCGGCGGCGGTGGGCTGGTCGATCAGGAGGCGGGCCTGGGCGAGGGCGGCGCGGGCCTCGAGGGCCGGGCGGGAGGCGGCCTGGCCGCTCGCCTGGGCGGCGCGGAGGGCGCGGTCCGCCTCGAGGAGGGCCCGCTCGCCGTCGCCGCGGCGGGCGGCGGCGCGGAACTGAGCCAGGTGGAAGTTGGGCAGGTCCGCGGCCGGACGGGCGGCGCCACGGGCGATCTGAGCCTCGATCGCGGCGAGGGCCGTGGCGTCGCCGGGTGCGTCGGCGAGGGCGATCGCGCCGGCGGGGTCGGTGAGGCCCGGGGTGAGGGCGAGGGCCAGCACCGCCGCGCGGGCTTGCTGGGTGGCGGCGGGCGGAGTGGGCACTTCGCTCGCCGGGAGTGGCTGCTCGGTGCGCAGGGCGGCCTCGATCGCGACGAGCTGCGCCTCGGCGGCGAGGAGCGCGTCGCCCAGGGCGGCGAAGCCGCTCGCCGCCTGGGTCGCCGTCTGGCGGGCGGCGGCGGGCTCGGTGGCGCAGCGCTGGCGGGCCTCGCGCAGCTGGG
>JAWLGW010000983.1:0-3186 GCA_041690735.1 Planctomycetota bacterium | reverse complement strand
CCGTGTCGGCGAGGCCGCCCGTCCGCCGCACCACCGGGACCGCGCCATACCGGTAGGCGTACAGCTGCACCAGGCCGCAGGGCTCGAACCGCGAAGGCATGAGCAGGATGTCCGCCGCCGCCAGCATGCGGTGGGCGGTCTCCTCCTGATAGCCCACCCGCACGCTGAGGCGCCCCGGGTGCCGCCGGCCCGCGGTCTCCAGCGCCTGGGCCAGGCGGGCGTCTCCCTGCCCGTGCACGATCACCTGCGCCTGCCCGGTCAGCCGGTCGAGCGAGTCGAGCAGCACGTCGACGCCCTTCTGAGCCACCAGCCGCCCCACGAAGGCGAGGACGGGCACGGTCCAGTCGACGTCCAGCCCCAGCTGCCGCTGCAGGGCCGCCTTGTTCTCGGCCTTCCCGTCCAGGTCGTGGAGCCCGTAGGTCCGGGGCAGGGCCGGGTCGCGCACCGGGTTCCAGGTGGCCGTGTCGATCCCGTTGACGATCCCCACCAGCCGCTCGCGCCGGTGCCGGAGCAGCCCGTCGAGGCCGCACCCGAAGGCGGGCGTCTGGATCTCCCTGGCGTAGGTGGGGCTGACGACGGTGATCCGATCCGCGTAAGCGAGGCCGCCCTTGATGAACGCCATGCTGCCGTGGAACTCGAGCCCGTCCATGCTCCACAGCTTGCTGGGCAGGCGCAGCTGCTCGAAGGTCGAGCGGGGGAACAGGCCCTGGTAGGCGAGGTTGTGCACCGTGAACACCGTGGCCGGGCGCTCGCTCTCGAGGGACAGCAGGGCGGGCACCAGGCCGGTGTGCCAGTCGTGGGCGTGGACCGCGTCGGGGCGCCAGGTCGGGTCGGCGCGGCCCATGGCGAGCTCGACCACCGCCCGGGCGAACACGCAGAACCGCTCGGGGTTGTCCGGCCAGTCGTGCCCGGACCAGGGGTCGCCGTAGGGCTTGCCGGGGCGGGTGAAGTGGAGGGTGGAGTCGACCAGGTACAGCGGCACCGCGGTGCCGGGGAACACGCCCCGCAGGATCCGGGTGGGGCGGGCGCAGCCGGGCAGGTCGAGCTTCGCCACCGGCACCGGGTCGGGCATGAGGTCGATCGCCGTGGGGTAGGCGGGCATGACGATCCGGACGTCCGCCCCCTCCTCGGCGAGGGCGGCGGGGAGGCTGCCGGTGACGTCGCCGAGCCCGCCGGTCTTGGCGATCGGGAAGGCCTCGGCGCAGACGTGGAGCACGCGGGTCAAGGACGGTTCCTCCTCAGGCTGGGGCGGGCGGTGTGCGGGTGTGTGTCGCCGCCAACTATCCAGACCGGTGCGGACTTGCCAATGCAAGCTTGCGTGAAGCGCGCATCCCGTTACGCCATGGCCCTGGCCCCTCGCCGGCCGGGCTGGGGAGGATTCCCCGGAGGGCTCACCGGCCCCGCGCCACGACCGCCAGGTTCCGGGGGCTCAGGTCGAGGGGGAACACCGGCACCACCTCAGCGGGCAGCCCGGCCTCCTCGAGCGCGCAGGCCCGGTCGAGGACCACCGCCTGCTCGAGGAGGCGGCCGAGCATGGCCCGGGGGAGGGAGTAGCGGCGGATCCGCGCGTACTCCACCTCGGCCCGGGCGCCGGCCGCCTCGAGCTCCGCGGCGGTCGCGGGGGCCAGGCCGCGGCGGGCCAGCGCGCGCTCGGCGAGGGCGCCCAGGCCGCGCTGCACGTGGCGGCGGTGGAGCCCGCGCATCTCGGCCCCCGGCTCGACCTCGACCCCACGGGACGCCAGGAGGAGGCGCAGGGCGTGGCGCACCGCCCGCGCCTCGAGCGTCCGCTCCAGCGGCCCCTCGACCCCGACCCGCCGGGGCACGAGGTTGGTCAGCCCCAGGACCTCCCGCCGCAGCAGGAGGCCGGCCGCCTGGCCGGCCCGCGACAGAGGCGCCCGCGCCCCGGCGGGGACCTTCTGCAGGCAGCAGCACACCAGCAGCAGCGAGGCCCCGTCGCGCGCCGCGGCCGCCACCAGCGCGTCGCCCAGCGCCCCGCAGGCGTGCAGACCGACCGCCAGGTCGCCGGGCGCGAAGCGCAGCTCGGGGCCCACCTCCCGGGCCTCGAAGCCTGGGCCCTGCGGTCCGGTGAGGGCGCGGGCGGCGAGCACCCGCGCGGGGTCCCGCTCCAGCCCCACCGAGGGCACCTCCAGCGCCCGCGCCAGCTCTCGAGTCAGGTGACCCAGGCCGGCGCCCACGTCCACCACCCGGGTCGGCCGGGGCAGCGAGGTCCGGCACAGGTCGACCAGCGCCGCGACCTGCTGGCGCTTGCGCGCCGAGGCGCGCCGCAGGGCGCGCACCTCCGCCGGCGAGGCCGCGACCTCGCGCCAGGCGGTGGCGCGGGTGATCGCCGCGGCCAGCGCCACCAGGTCGGGAGGCGCCCCCGGCAGGGCGCCCGCCACCCGCTCCATCCCCTCGCGCTCGCAGCGGGCGAGGGCCTCCTCGTCGAGCCCCTCCAGGAAGCGCTCCCACCCGCGCGCCTGACACCAGGCGGGGGGGACGGCGCGCGCCACCCGCTCGTCCACGATGTCGCGGACGTCCCGCAGCAGCGCGCCCACCTGTCCGAGGCGAGAGGCGAGGCTCACGCCCGGCGGGGTGACGCTCACCTCAGAAGTGGCGCCGCGGGGGGCGGGCCGGCGCGGGCGCGACCGGCAGGCGCCCGAAGGAGGCGAAGGTGGTGCGGGTCTCCTGCAGCACCTCGCCGGTCTCGGCGGAGATGCACCGGAACACCAGGGTGGCCTCGGCCAGCCGCGCCGGGTCCTGCGGGACGTCGACCTCCACCAGGCAGAAGTTCTGCTCGCTCACCATCCACCGCCGCTCGGGCACCCCCAGCAGCTCGAACAGCTCGCTGAACCGGTTCCCCTGGGCCAGCCCGCTCGAGGTCAGCTCCCAGGCGACGCGCCCCTCCCCCAGCGGCACCTCGTACAGCTCGCTGATGTGCAGGTCGCCCGAGAGGAACAGCAGGGGCCGGAGGTCCTGCTCGGCCACCCAGGAGAGGAAGGCGGCCCGCTCGGCGGGGGCCTGGTGCCACCCCTCGGCCGGGGCGTAGCCGAGCAGCTGCTGGACGCCGCCCCCGATCACCTTGAGGGGCGCGTCGCTGGCGAGCAGCTCCCGCCGCAGCCAGGCCAGCTGCCGCTCGCCGTACAGCTCCCGCTCGGCCAGGGGCAGGTCGGGGCGGCAGTCCTTGAA
>JAWLGW010000982.1:0-3188 GCA_041690735.1 Planctomycetota bacterium | reverse complement strand
TCGTGTGCGCGGCGGTGCGCGCCCGGGCGACGGGCCGCGCCCACCCGTTCCTGGGCTCGCTCCTCAACGCGCCGGGGGACGAGACGTCGCGCGACCGCGAGGCGAGCCAGGAGGACCGGGTCAAGCGGACGCCCGGCCTGGTCGACTGGTGGGTGGACGGGGCCGGCGACGCCTACGTCAACGGCAGCTTCTCCGCCCAGCGCCTCGGGTCGGCCACGGGAGGCGCTGGCTGGCGCCTCACCAGCCCCGACGGCCGCCTCACCAAGACCGTCACCCTGCAGGACGGGGTCCTCACCGCCAGCTACGCTCTGGGGGCCGGCCTGGGCGCCGCCTACGTGCGGACCGGTCTGGCGCCGGCGACCCTGGAGCTGTTCTACGGCGCTCCCCTGGCCGAGCGCGTCCGCCCCGACGGCGCCCGCGAGGTGTGGACGACCACCGCCGGGGGCGCCACGGTCGCCGTGGCCCTGCGGCCCCTCGGCGGCGCCGCGCTCAACCACGGCGCCGACTTCGGGGGCAAGGGCCCCCGAGGCGTCCCGTTCGCCTATCAGGTCGAGGTCAGCGGGCAGGGGCAGTTCGCGTTCACGATCGAGCCGCGGATCCGCTAACGCACTCGCAGCTCCAGGATCTGACCCAGCCCGGTCCCGACCCACAGGCGCTCCTCGTCGAAGGCGAGGGCGGTGGCCACGTCGCCGACGGCGCGCAGGTCGATCGTGTCGAGGAGGGCGCCGCTGGTCAGGTCGAACAGGACCACCCGCGGGCCTTCCGCGACCACCAGCAGCTGTCCCCGGCAAGCCACGGCCAGGGCGGCCTCGGCGGAAGCGAGGCGGTAGCGCTGCACCACCCGGGCGCGCAGCAGGTCCCACCGCTCGACCCCATCGGAGCCCCAGGTGAGCACCTCGCGCCCGTCCGCCAGGCCGAGGGCCCCTTGGAGCCCTGGCTGCCCGCGCAGGAGGTCGACCTCGCGGCGCGCCTGGCGGCCTCCGACCCGCAGCTCCCCGTCGTCGGCGCCGACCAACGCCTTGTCCCCGTGTAGGTAGGTCACCACGCGCTGCTTCTTGAAGGCGACCGCGGCGCGGCGACTCACCTGCTCGGTCTCGAGGTCCCACTCGAGCAGCTGGCCAGGCAAGGAGAGGAGCGCGTGTCGGCCGCTGTCGTCGATCGTCGCGCCGTACACCTCTCGCGAGTCCGGCACAGCGGCGACGGCGCCGGTGGTGAGGTCGGCGCTGGTGACCTGCCAGCCGACGTGCAAGGCGCGCCTGCCGGTGGGCGGCAGCACCCAGGTGGGGCGATAGTGGAGCGGCCCGGCGGCCAGGACGCGCTCCACGGGCGGCCCGTCGGCGGCGAGGTCCCAGGCTCGCACCGTTCGGTCGTGCCCCGAGGCGCTCACCAGGCGTCGGCCGCGCGGGCCGTCGCAGAGCATGAGCGCCAGGACGCGACCGTGGTGTCCGGGCTGGGGTTGAGGCTCCGCCACGCCCCGCTCCAGGTCCCACCGGCGCAGCCGCTCGCGGCTCCCGCCGGTGTAGGCGCGGCGCTCGTCCGGGCTCACCGCCAGCGCGTTGGCGACTACGGTGTGCACGTCGGTCGCGACCCACCGCGACGCGCCCGTCGCCGCCTCCCACCGGGCGAGGCTGCGGTCCTTGCTCACCGAGAGCAGGTCGCCGGTGGACAGGAACGCCACGGCCCGGACCGACGCGTCGTGAGCATCGATGGTGTGGGGCGGGCGGCCGGCGTCGACGTCGGCGACGACGATCCCGCCGCGGTCGTCGCCGACCGCGAGCCAGCGCCCGTCGGCCGACAACGCGATCGCGCTGGGGGTCCGCGCCGCCTCCAGCTCGAGCAGCGTGCGGGCCGAGTCCGTCGACCGGACGATCACCTTGCTCGCCAGGGCGATGGCGAGCCGGCCGGGAGCGATGGCGAGGGCAGGGGCGGCCTCGTCTGCAGCCAGGAGGACCTCTCTCCGCTGCAGGTCGGCGCTCCAGCGGACGACGCGACCGTCGGCGCCCGCGGTGTAGGGAGTGCCCCGCGGGTCGAAGCAGATCGCGCGCACCGCGTCCTCGTGCGCGTCGGCCTGGGGGTCGCGGAGCGCGGGCTCCTCGAGGTCGAGCAGGCGGAGGCTGCCGTCCTGGCAGCCGACCAGGGCGTGGCTCCCGTGCGAGGGGAGGCCGAGCGCCGTCACCTCCTCGTCCGCCTCGAGCCAGCGCAACCGCTCTCCGTCGGCCGCCCGGTAGAGGGTGACCCGGCGCTCGCCGGCTGCCAGCAGCGACGCGCCGTCGGGGGTGAGGGCCAGGTGGTCCGCCTCCCCCAGGAAGCTCCACCGGTGGCTCCCGATGGCCCTGAGCAGCTCGGTGCGGCGGCTGCGGCGGAGGGGCCGGGTCCACTCGGGGAGCGGGAGGCGCGCGTCCTCGACGCTCGCCGGGCGGGGGGGGGCGCAGCGCGCGCTGCGGGCTCGGCGGGTCCCAGGGTCTGGACCGAGGCGAGCGAACCGCCGGCGGGCGGCGTGGCGGGGCTCGACCCGATCGCCAGCAGCGCGGTGAGGCTGGCCGCCGCGGCGAGGCCGCCCGCGATCGCCAGGCGCCGCGGCCGGCTGCTCGCGACCGCCAGAGCCGCCGCGAAGGCGGCGCCGTCGGCGTGGCGGCGGTCGGGGTGCGTGTGGAGCGCCTGCTCGATCGCCGCCGCCAGGGACGCGGGCACCTCGGGACATAGGCTGCGCAGGCGCTCCCGCTCGCCCGACTCCACCCGGTGGACCAGCTCGATCGCGTTCGCCCCCTCGAAGGGCGGGTGCCCCGCCAGGCACTCGAACAGGACGGCTCCCAGGGCGAACACGTCGGCGGCGGGGCCCGCGCTCTTGGCGTCGCGCATCTGCTCGGGCGGCATGTAGCCGAAGGTCCCCCGCAGCTGCCCCGTCTGGGAGAGCGACACGCTGCGGGCGTCGAGGCCGCCCCCGCGGGCGAAGTGCTTGGCGAGCCCGAGGTCGGCGAGCAACGCCCGCCCCTCCCCGTCGAACAGCACGTTCTCGGGCTTGACGTCACGGTGCACGATCCCGCGGGCGTGGGCCCGGCCCAGCGCCGTCGCCAGCGTGATCCCCAGCGCCCGGACGGCGACCGGGGTCAGCGGCCCCTCGGCCAGGCGGTCGGCCAGAGTGCCGCCGGTGAGGAGCGGCATGATCAGGTAGGAGCCGGCCGGGCCGG
>JAWLGW010000981.1:0-3190 GCA_041690735.1 Planctomycetota bacterium | reverse complement strand
CCAAGGGCTGGCAGGTGCAGGCCCAGGAGGCCTTCGCCGCCCTGGCCAGCGCCTTCCGCGAGGTGGCCAAGAAGCCCACCGGCGAGCGCTTCTGGCCCCTGGCGCGCGAGGACCGGCTGCGGGAGCTCGACCCCCTGCGCGAGGCCTTCGCCAAAGCGCACGCCACGCTCATGGACGAGGTCCTGCCCCAGACCCCGGCCAAGCAGGAGGCCCTGGCCCAGCGGCTGTTCCAGGCGCTGCTCGACCGGGCGAGCGAGGCCCTGGTCGCCTCGGTCCACGAGGAGGCGGACGCCTTTTGGCAGGCCCGGGTCCACGGGGTGTACGCCGGCAAGTGCGCCCCCCGCTACCCCTTCCGCAAGGACGCCGACGACGAGGCGCCGGTCCGGGAGGTGGTCGACCTGCTCAACCCCGCCTCGGGCGCGGTGTGGGCGGCGGAGCAGGCCCTGACGCGGCTGGAGGCCTACGAGGTGGGCGGCCGCGGCCTGGTCAAGCTGGGCCAGCGCTACCGCAAGGCGCTGGAGAGCGCGGCCCGGCTGCGCGAGGCGCTGTTCCCCGGCGGCGCCGCCGAGCGGGCGGTCCCGCTGCGGGTCAAGCTGGTGAAGCGCTCGGGCGTCCGCAACGTGCGCTTCGTCCTCGGGCGGGACGCCTTCAAGGAGGGCGACCTGCCGCCGGGGCAGCGCAAGCCGATGACCTGGGACATGGAGCCCGGCGCCAAGGTCAGCGCGCTGGGCGTCGACCAGACCGACTGGGCCCACAAGGACTACGGCAACTCGCCCTGGGGCCTGCTCCGCCTGCTCGAGGCGGGGCGGCTCGACCTGGAGAGCAGCCGGGACCGCAGCTACCGCTACACCTGGAGCTTCACCCTGGGCGAGGAGACCCGCGAGGTCGACGTCGAGCTCGAGGTCGAGCACGAGGAGTCGGCCCCGGTGTTCGAGGGGACCCTGTTCGAGGCCCTCGACGCCCCGCCCGAGCGGGTCGAGCAGTGATCGCCCTGGAGCCGGGCTGCTTCGGCAAGCTGCCGATCCACGCCGACTTCATCCGGTTCAACGCCGGCCCCGACATCGGCGCCTTCGACGGCTTCCTGCAGCGGGGGATCCTCACCGCCCGCCAGGCCCTGGGGGACGGCTGGCGGGCCGCCTACGACGCCGCCGCCCCCCGCGCCTTCGTGCGCCACCTGCCCGAGCAGCGCCGCTTCCTGTGCGGCGTCATGGTCTCCAGCCAGGGCAAGGCGGGGCGCGACTTCCCGTTCCTGGTGTGCTGCACCCTCGGCGACGCCGCCCTGCGACGCCGCCCGGCCCTGCTGCCGCTCCTGTGCGCGCCGTTCTTCGCCGGCGCCCGCGAGCTCGTGACGCGCGACTGGACCGGCGCTGACGTGGGCGCCGTGCGGCAGGCGGTGGCCGGGCTGGCCGCCGCCCTCGACCCCAAGGCGGCGGCCCGCCGGCTGGACGCCCTGCTGGCCGACACCTCCTTCGACGGGCTCGTGGCCGCCGCGCTCGGCGCGGCGGACGAGCGCCGCGAGCTGCTGCTCCTCAACGCGACCAGCCTGCTGGGGCCGCGCTCGCGGCCGCGGTTCGCCCTGGTGCTGCCCCGCGTCCCCGACGCCGACGCCGCCGCCCTGTGGCTGGAGACGGCCACGGTCCTGCGGGGCGGCCCCGAGCGGTTCCCCCACCTCGTGAGCTGGGACCTCGGCGACGAGGCCGGCCTGCGCTGCGTGCTGGTCGAGCCGGCCGGCGAGCACTACGCGCCGCTGTTCTTGCCGGCGGCGCCCAGCGACGCCTGCGAGCTGTACCGGGAGGGCCTCGACAGCGAGTCGTTGCTCGCGAAGGCCAGCGCGCGCTTCGGCGCGGTGGTCGCCGACCCGCGTCTGACCATCGGCAAACTCCTGTCGCTGTTGGGCTGAGATAAAGGGGGGCGTTCGAGCCCCGGAGCCGAGTTGACACCCGAGCCAGGGACCTCTAGAGTCCCCGGCCGTTCCGGGGGGGACATTGAGTCAGTCGATCGGAAACCAGCCCATCGCCGGCGACAGCCCAGCCGGCGGCAACGCCCGGTACGAGCCCGAGTTCGAGGCGCTCGAGGCCGAGATCGCCAAGCTGGAGTCGGTCGACCAGGTCGAGGTCGACTGGCGCCGCGTCGACACCCTGGCGCGGGAGATCATCGCCGACAAGAGCAAGGACCTGCTGGCGGTCTCCTACCTCACCATGGCCGCCTTCCAGACCCGCGGCTACCCGGGCCTGGTCGAGGCGCTCGAGGTCTGCCGGGACATGGTCCAGGCCTTCTGGGACGACCTGCAGCCGCCCAAGCGGCGCGCCCGGGCCCGCGCGACCGCCCTGGACTGGGTGCGCGAGCGCCTCGCCGCCACCGTCGAGAAGGCGGGCGCCCCCAGCGAGGCCGACCGCGCGCCGCTCGAGGGGGCGGTGGCGCTGCTGCGCGAGCTGCAAGGCTTCTTCAACGAGCAGCTGGGCGAGCACGCCCCGGCCCTGGGCCCCCTGCGGCGCGAGCTCGAGAATCGCCTGCGCGAGATCCCCGAGCCCCAACAGGCCGCCCCCGAGCCCGAGCCCGCTCCGCCTGCGCCCCCCGCCGAGGCGCAGCCCGCGCCGCCGCCCGCCGCTCCTCCGGCCGCCGCAGCGACCGCCGCGCCGCCGCCTGCGCCTGCGGCGCCCGTCGCGCCGCCCCCTCCCGCCGCGCCGCCGCCGCCCGCCGCCGCGGCGGACATGGCCACGATCGACAAGACCCTCCAGCCGGCCGCCGACACCCTGCTGGCCTGCGCCGACCTGATCTTCGCGGCCGACCTCGCCAACCCCGAGTCGTACACCCTGCGGCGGGTCGCCACCTGGACCAAGTCGCGGTTCAGCGACATTCGCGCGCCCGAGGGAGGCAAGCTCAGCTTCCCCGGCAACGCGCCTGGCCTCACCGAGCAGCTCGACGAGCTGCTGGCCGCCGAGGAGTTCGAGGCGGTGGTGCGCAAGGCGGAGCCGCAGACCAGTCAGCGCCCCTTCTGGCTCACGCCGCACTACTACGTGTTCCGCGGCCTCACCGGCCTCGGCAAGCGCTATCAGGCCGCGGCCGCCGCGGTGGAGGGCCAGGCCCGCGCCTTCGCGGCTCGCTACCCCCAGGCGCTCGACGTCGCCTTCTCCAACGACGCCCCGCTCGCCGACGGGCCCACCCGGCTGTGGCTCACCAGCGGGGGCGG